>JBILKS010000014.1:0-10544 GCA_044376595.1 Ilumatobacteraceae bacterium
TCATGGCCGCGAAGAGCAAGCCAGTCGACACCGTCACTGCTGCCGACCTTGGCGTGACCCCCGCGGGTTGGGCCGGTGCCGGTCAGAAGATCACGCAAGTCACGCAGGCCGAGGCACGCCAGGCCGGCGAAGTCATCGAAGACGATGGTGAGACATTCACCAAGGTCGTTGCATTCCTGGAAAACCTGAAAGTCATCTGAGGAGCGAAACATCATGGCTGTCAACAACATTTGGGTTTTCGCCCAAGTCACCAACGGTGCGCCCACAACGGGAACACTCGAACTTCTCACCAAGGCACGTGCCTTGTCGGGCAACGTCACGGCTTTCCTCGGCGGCGATGCATCGGCAGTTGCCGGCGTACTCGGCGAGTACGGCGCCACCAAGGTGTATGCAACTGGTGACCTTGCCGGCAAGTTGCCCGGCGTCGCCGTGTCGGCTGCAATGAAGGCAGTCATCGACGGCGGTGACACTCCCGACCTCGTCTTGTTCCCGCAGAACTACGAAGGTCGTGACGTGATGTCACGTCTGTCGGTCAAGTTGGACAAGACGGTTCTCACCAACTCGGTCGACGTTGCTGCCGACGGCGATGCCGTTTCGGCAACCACGCCGATCTTCGGTGGCAACACGTTGGTCACCACCACCTTCACCGGATCGGCGCCGTACCTCGTGTCGTTCCGTCCGAAGAGTTTCGCCGCCGAGTCCGCTGGCGGCGCCGCTGCATCGGTGGTGGCTGCCGCTGTTCCGGATCTTGGAGCCACAGGTTCTGCCAAGGTCACCGCAGTCCACGTCGAAGAGAGCACCGGACCAAAGCTCGACGAAGCAAATGTCGTCGTTGCCGGCGGCCGTGGCCTCGGAGAGTCCGACAAGTACTCGATGGTCGAAGAACTGGCCAAGTTGCTGAAGGGTGCACCCGGCGCATCGCGTGCAATCGTCGACGCCGGTTGGGTGCCCTACTCGTACCAAGTTGGTCAGACCGGCAAGGTCGTGAAGCCCGCCGTTTACATTGCGGCCGGCATCTCGGGAGCCACTCAGCACATGGTGGGCATGAAGGGTTCCAAGAACATCATCGCGATCAACAAGGACAAAGAAGCTCCCATCTTCGGCATCGCGGACCTCGGCATCGTCGGTGACGTGCACAAGGTCGTGCCGAAGATCATCGAAGCACTGAAGGCTCGCTAGAGCATCTGATCGTCGTTCACGACATGTCGCGGGCGGAAAACGCCCACGACATGTCGTTGAACGGATCTTCCACCGCCAACTGGAGCTGCCATCCCTGTGCAGGCTCGTTGGTGGTCCAGGCGAACCACTGCAGTTCTTCCATTTCTGCGCGGAGAGTTCCCTGCGGCAAAGGCCATTCGTCGAGAGCGTCGGCCATCGCGGTGGCAAACCACCATGCACTGAATCGACCCTGAGCACCGCCACGTCGCCGTCCGTGTGCGCCACCTGATGCACCAGCCCATGCCACCAGTGACATCACCTGGGCCGGCTCGAGAGGTGAGATCCGCGCTTCGCTGAGGCCAAGTGCGCCGAGTGCGGAGTCGACACCCCCCGATACGGCTGCAAAAGACAGCCGCCCGTTCGATTGGGTGGTCCACGCTTCGACGATTCCGCGCACGGCGGCCTCGATGTCTGGGTCGGGGTCCACGCTGGCACGTGCACAACGAACGCTGTTGAAAGGGGCAAGGTCGAGAATCGGTGCAGGGGCGGCACAGTCGTGGTCGCTGTACTGCGGAAGCGCGTACTGCGGTTCCCAGGGCGCAGGATTCAGGGGAATTTCAAGAATCGCAGTGAGCGTCGGGTCGACCGGAATCATTTCGCCGCGCAGCGCACGTTCGTAGGCGACGAATCCGCGCAGAGGTCCATCGTCGAGGTGTGGCGCGAGGTCGGCCCACGTGTGGTGCTGGGCGATCACCTCGGTGAGTGGACCCACACTGAACGTGCTCGACGGATGCTGCAGCGACTCGGCTGCAAGCTGCGGGCTGGCCAACAATGCGAGCCGATAGTTTGCGAGGGTTGCACAGGGCCAGGTTTGTCGTCCGGTCTTCACGGCCGCTGCGCACTTGTCGCGAAGCGCGGCAAGCAATTCCCATTCTCGGTTGCCGCACAACGCATCGATCCGGCGAATGATCTCGTCGAGATCTGCCCGATCAACGAGTACATCGAGATCGTGCATCATGGGCCAACTGTATGCCCCGCCACTTCTGCAGGAGTGGCTATCGACAACTCGACTTCTAGAGAAGTGGCCAGGGCACGCGTCGACCGGTGGGGTCGTACGGCAGGATGCCCGCTTCGAGTAGCCAGCCGGCTCGTTCCTGAAGTGCGGTCACCTCGTCGTCGTTCAACAACGTGGCGATGGAGAGTGGCACATTGTTGGAGATGCGCTGGAGTGCAGCCGTGTGGGCTGCGGTGAGATTTTCTGTGGCGAAGTCCCAGATCACGGTGCGCAGTTTGAAGTCGGCAGAGAAACACACCCCGTGGTCGATGCCCCAGATGCGGTCGTTGGCGTCGAGGAGAACATGTCCGCCCTTGCGGTCGGTGTTGTTGGCAACGATGTCGAACACTGCCATGGACTTCAGTTGTTCGTGGAGGTCATCGCGTTGTTCGAACAGGGTGAAGTAGTGCGTCTCGAAATCGGCGTCGATGAACCATTGCACCGAACCTTCTCCCATGGGGCCGTCGCGCAGCACGGTGGGCGGCACGAGGTCGAAGCCCATTGCTTCCGACAGTTCGAAGGCGGCAACTTCACGGCGGTGGAGTCCCGGTTCGAAATCCCACAGCGGCCGCTCTCCCCGCAAGGGCTTGTAGATGGCCTGGGTGGCAACGTCGTGGCTGGTCACCTTCACGAGAAACGTGGCGTTGCTGCTCCAGGGCATACGTCCGAGGATCTCCATGTCGCCACCCCGCAGGATGTCGGTGGCGTTGTGGTGGCCGACTAGTTCATTCGCGGACATGGATGTCCGTCGGGGTCGATGGGGTAGCCGCACCAGCGACAGTTGGGTCGTCCGGCGGCAATGATGTCCTCGGCCTGATCGCAGAAGGCCAGCGCCTGGCCACGCGTGATCAGGCCCCGCACGCGACCGGCAACGATGTCGGGGTCGGGTTCGCCGTCTTCGTCGAGCGGAACCATCTCGTCGAGTTGGATGACGAATCTGTCGAGCTCGCGGTCGTAGGCAACGCCAATGGGGCCAACAACGAAGTCGAATTCGCCGCTCTGTATCTGAGATGTGTTGACGAGGTCGAGTGCATCGGGGAACGGCGTGTCTTGTGCAGGAAGATCATCGAGCAGCTCGCGCACGTAGTGGGCGATGGCGGCCACCTGCTGCTTTTCGCACTTCAGCGTGACGATGTCGCCTTCGCCGCGAACCTGAATCAGGAACACACGTTGTCCGGGACGACCCAGTGCCGCGGTGGTGAATGCGTCGGGCGTGTCGAAATCGCGATACGTGGTCATGAGGGGCGCAGGTCCGACAACGAGCCGCCTGTGGAGTTGACGGTGAGAACAATGGGGGCACCCGTGCCGTAGGCGAGTGCGCTGACCGAACATGTGCTGACCACAATGCGCTGGAAGAGATCGAGGTGCGTTCCCATGGCATGTGCAAGCGCTGCCTTGATGGGATCCGCGTGCGAGAAGCACACCACGACGCCACCGGGGTGTCGAAGACGAATGGTGTCGAGTGCAGTGGTGATCCGCACCTGCATTTCGGTGAAGCTTTCGCCGCTGGGAAAACGGAACGTACTGGGTGCACGTTGCACGGTGGCCCATTCGGGTTTCTTCATGAGATCGGCGAGCGCGGCGCCGGTCCAGTCGCCGAAGTCGCACTCGAGCAGGCCTTTGTCGAGGATCACACGCTGCTTGCGTTGCTTTGCCAGGGGTGCCGCAGTTTCGCGTGTCCGCTCGAGAGGCGACGCGTAGATGGCGTCGATGTTGGGGAAGGATGCCAGTCTCTCGGCCACTGTTTCGGCTTGCTTCAGGCCTTCTTCGCTGAGATGCAATCCCTTTGCGCGACCGGGGAGCGACTTGCCCGTGGTGGGTGTCTGGCCGTGGCGAACCAACAAGAGCGTGGTGGGCTTCGGATGCTCGGGTTTCTTCGCGCGTGCCATCGCTCCGAAACTAATCGGACAAGGACCTACTCTGTACATGTGAGCGCACGAAAACAGTCTCCTCTGACCCTTCTGGGCGCCGAGGTCGCGGAATGTCGCGCATGTTCACGTCTCGTCGAATGGCGCGAGCAGGTGGCTCGTGACAAACGTGCCTCGTTCCGCGCCGACGACTATTGGGGCCGTGGAGTTCCGGGTTTCGGTGACGAATCAGCGCGGTTGTTGGTGCTCGGATTGGCGCCGGCGGCACACGGTGCCAATCGCACGGGCCGTGTGTTCACCGGAGATCGCAGCGGAGACTGGCTCTATCGTGCGATGCACAAGGCAGGCTTCGCCAATCAACCGTCGTCGGTGAACCGTGAAGACGGCCTCGAGTTGAAAGATGCGTGGGTGACCGCTGCGGTGAAGTGCGCTCCGCCCGCAAACGCACCGACTCCTGACGAGCGCGTGGCGTGCCGGCCGTTCCTGCAGCGAGAAATCGATGCGTTGTCGAACCTGCGTGTGGTGGTGTGCCTCGGAAGTTTCGCGTACCAAGCAGCCACCGAGTTCTTCGGTGTACGGCCACGACCCAAGTTCGGCCATGGTGTCGAGGCCGATGCGGGCAAGGTGGTGCTTCTGTGTTCTTTCCACCCGAGCCAGCAGAACACCTTCACGGGAAAACTGACCGAGCCGATGTTCGACGCGGTGTTCTCCCGCGCGACAGAACTAGTGCGCAGCCGGCGCTGAGCCGTCTGCTTTGTTAATGCGCAGCCGGCGCTGAGCCGTCTGCTTTCTTCTTCGGCGGGGGGACGCCGACCGAAGGGGCCTTGTTGGCCCATTCGGGCCAGCGGCGACGACTCACGATGGAGAGCGTGCGCAACAGTTTCATCGCAACCTCGTCCTCTTGGGCGGGGCGGCTCTCGATGACGCCGTCTTTGATCATGCGATTGATCACTTCTTCACCCAACTCGGTGCGCACGATGGTGAGCGTCCAGTCGTTGTCCTTGCCGATGCCTCCGGTGGAGATGTCGGCGTGTTCGGCGGCGAAGTCGGGACAGTGCTTGCAACCCTCGCGTGTCCACTGGTGGCACTCTTTCAGGTCGATCTCGTGGAACGAGCCGTCCTTCATCCAGATCTGGAAGGCACCCTTGATGTTCATCTTCACCATGTCCTGCTTCTTCAGGCCGTATTTGGCCTCGAAGAGTTCGGGGAAGATGGCATCGTCGAAGGTCTTCGAGCACAAAAGGCCGATGTTGAACACGAACGGCTTGCTGACCTTGCCGGCCTTGCGGTCCCACATGACGGGAGGAGAAGAGGTCTGGCAGCCCATTCCGACCAATGCCAGTTTGGTGAGGCCTGCTTCCTTTGCGTCACGCAAAGCGAGCGGATTGGCGCAGTAGGTGTAGCGGCTGCCCGCAGTGGCCAGAATTTCGTCTTCGGTACGCACCAGAACAGGCTTGGCCTTCCATGCGTCGTCGGCTTCGACGCCGCTGACCATCGCGCCTTCGATGTAGTTGTTCTTCAAGAGCCACGTCAGCATCGCAGTGACGAAGCCGCCGTCTTGTCCCTTTTCGTGTTGCACCTTGTCACTGGCACGCGTGAGAAGGAGTTGACGCCAGATACCCGACATTTCGTTTTCTTCACGCACACGACCGAAGAGGTGCATGTCAGCGGCAGGTTCCCATTGGCGGAAGCGCGGGCAGGCGCGGGTGCAGGTGGTGCAGCCCTTTTCGCCGTGGAGGCAGTTGTCGGCACCCAACTCTTCTTCGATATGGAAGGGCTTGTACTTGCCCTCTTCGTGTTCGTAACCAATGACGTCGTGCGGGCAGGTGACGACACAACCAGCGCATCCGGTGCACAGACCTGTGGTGATGACCTCTTCGTAGAGTTCTTTCCATTGTGCTGTCCACCGGGTTGTTGCGGCCGGTGCGGGGTCTGTCATTGTCATGCCCCCGACTTTACTGACAACCCATCGCCTTCGGCGGCGTGGGCCTACACATCCCACCGCCGGTTCTAGAGGGCGTCGCTGCCTTGCTCTCCAGTGCGGATTCGGACGATCTGCTCCACGTTTGTGACCCAGATCTTGCCGTCGCCGATCTTGCCGGTGCTCGCCGCGTCACGAATGGCGGCAATGATGGTATTGACCTGATCGTCGTGGGCCACGACTTCGAGGCGCACCTTGGGAACGAAGGAGATGTTGTACTCCGCGCCTCGGTATGTCTCGGTGTGGCCGCCCTGGCGACCTACGCCCCGCACTTCGGTGACGGTGACTCCCTGGACTCCGGCGGACTTGAGGGCGTCTTTCACGTCATCGAGTTTGAATGGTTTGACGACTGCGGTGATCAACTTCATGGCACCAGCGTACCCGTCGTGGAGTCGTGCATTCAGTGGCGAACCGGGAGGGGTACGACGAAGCCCGCCGCCGAAGTTCGGCGACGGGCTCGTTGTGATGGTCGTGTTTTGTCCTGCCCGGTCGTGGGCAGGTGAATATCAGCGAGAGGTCAAGCTGAACTCGGGATAAGCGGCCACGCCCATCTCGGGCAGGTCCACACCGACGATTTCATCTTCTTCCTTCGAACGGATGCCACCCTTCGTGAGTGCATTTTGAATCTTGAAGAAGGCAAAGGCGATGCCGAAGATGACAGTCCAGATGACCACTACTCCGAGAACCTGTGCGCCGAGCTGGCCCCAGTCACCCTTGATGATGCCCTCGACTCCAGTCGAAGGCGAGCCATTCCATCCTGCTCCGTAGCTCCCGTTAGCGAAGATGCCGACGGCGAGTGTGCCGAAGGTGCCGTTGACGCCGTGAACAGCGATCGCGCCGACGGGGTCGTCGAGCTTCATCTTGCGTTCCACGAAGAACACCGTCTCGATGACGAGGACACCGGCGATGCAGCCGATGACCGCAGCTGCCCATGGTGCAACGAATGCACAGGGGGCCGTGATGGCTACGAGGCCGGCGAGCATGCCGTTGGCCATCATGCCGGGGTCCGGCTTGCCGGTGCGCTTGGTGATCCAGAACATGGCCACGATCGCACCGAAGGCTCCGGCGATGGCCGTGTTGGTAGCCACCGTGGCGAACTGAACATCGGTCGCGGCGAATGTCGACGCGGCATTGAAGCCGAACCAACCGAACAACAGAATGAACGTTCCGAGCATCGCCATGGGAATGTGGTGGCCCGGCATGGCGCGAGGCGTGCCGTCGGCGCCGAACTTCCCGATACGCGGCCCAATGACGATGGCGCCGGCCAAGGCGGCCGCACCGCCAACCGTGTGAACCACTCCTGAACCGGCGAAGTCGACATAGCCGGCTCCGAGCGACATCGTGTCCCACACCTTGGCCAACCAACCGCCACCCCATGTCCATGCGGCGAAAAGCGGGTAGTACACGGCTCCGCAGAAAAAGCCCCACACGACGAAAGAATTCCACTTCCAACGTTCAGCCATCGAACCTGTGGGAATCGTGGCGACGGTGTCCATGAAGGCCACCATGTACAGGAAGAAGCCGAGAACTGCCGGAGTCATACCGCCGCCGGAGAGTGCCCAGCCTCCCTTCCAGAGGAAGATCCAGTTGCCGCTTCCGATCAGAGCGTCGCCGATTGGCGCGTCCATGCCGAACGCCGAGTAGGAGAATCCGCCGAAGGCAAATGGGAACCCGACGAAGAAGAAGCCGATGAATCCCAATCCGAAGATTGCGAAGTTGGTACTCACCACGTGGGCGGCATGTTTGGCCCGACAGAAGCCCGTCTCGACCAGTGCGAAGCCGGCTTGCATGAATATCACCAGCATCGCGCCGATGACGACCCACAGCAGATTGGTTTGTGTGGCGAGCGAAGTGACTGCCGTTTCGGCATCGAACTCGTCGGCTGCCATGGCACTGATGCCTCCGGCTGCAATCACGGCTCCGGAAGAAATGGTGGTTGCCACCAAGAGGCGCTTGGCCCATCGCCGTGGCGAGGAAAGTGTCTGCTCAGATTGCATCAGTGCCCTCTTCTCCTGTTCGAATGCGTACGAGTCTCTCGACACTTGTGATCCAGACCTTTCCATCTCCGATTTTTCCTGTGTTTGCTGCGGTGCGGATTGCTGCAACGACACGATCGACATCGCTGTCGTCGGCGACGATTTCGACCCGAACTTTGGGGACGAATTCGATGTTGTATTCCGCGCCGCGATATGTCTCGCTGTGTCCTCCCTGACGACCAAAGCCGCGTACCTCCGACACGGTCATCCCGAGGATGCCCAGCGTCTTCAGTGCGTCTTTCACGTCGTCGAGCTTGAACGGCTTGACGATTGCGGTGATGAGCTTCACTGCGTTCCTTCCTGAAGTGACTCTCGATGAGAGTGATGGTTCTTGCTGTGCAACCCCGTTGTTGCGGCCCTGCGGGCTGGGGGAGAACCTACGAGTCGGAGATTTCACAGATGTCGCCCGAGTGTTTCGGGAACGTGGCGTGTTCGTGGTCGTGTTAACCGTGTGTTACTGGTTTGCCTCGGACGAACAGATCTACGGATGGGTCAGGAGCTGAATCGATCCCGAGATGGCCGCGGCGTCGGATTCGCTGATCTTGCGACCATCTCCACGCGACACTTCGAACTCGTCATCGACCATGCCGTCGACTGTGCGCACAACCGCGTGGTGCACGTCGATGTGCGCCGCACTGATGGCATAACTGACGGCCGACAGGAGGCCGAGTTGGTCGGTGCCATTCACTCTGATCACCGAGTGGAGTGGGTGGATCGAGTTGTCAAGAGTGAGTCGGGGCAGCGGTGCAACCAGTCGGCGCGCCGCAGGCTGGGCGGCGAGGCTGTGTTCGAACAAGGCAGACAGAGTGACCGGTGCAGGGGGAGCCGACGCCGTCACGACGAAGCTGTCGAGAACCGACCCGTCGGGCCACGTTGCAAGGCTGGCTGCCACCACAGAGATGCCCTGATCCGCGAGCACTCCCGTGAGACGCGAGAGGAGACCCTGACGATTCCTGCACACCACGTTCAGTTTGTAAGTGTCGTGGTTCGCGCCCGGCTCGACAGCCACCCGAACCGTGGATCCGACAGGTGGCGGGTCGATGAGGCTCACGAGGTTCACCAGGTCTTCGGGCTCGTGGGCAAGGACGTATGCGGTGGGTGCGAGCGCGATGCGTTCCTTCGCCACTGGGGCGGAGGTGAGCTCGTCCGCTCGACGCCGAAGGAGGTTTTCGAGTGACTCGGAAGGGTTGTCGAGGAGATCCGGGTGCGCAAGGGCAACCTGCACCCCGGTGGTGATCTCGAGCATCGCCGCGTGTTGCCACGGCTCCGGATCACCGAGCGCATCGGCAAGGAGACGACTGCGCTCCACGATTCCCGGCCTACGCAGGCCATGGGCGATGTGATTGAAGAATCGATCGTCGAGGATCAGATCCTCTCTCTCGACGCTGGCGAGCAGAAGTCTCGCACCGCTCAGTAGGTCGATGATCTCGTCAATCATCTCGGGTTCGAGTTGCATCGACTTCAGCGTGGGCAGGGTTGCCTGCGGATCGTCGAAGAGTTCGCCGAGAAAAGCGGCAAGAAGAAGCGAATCGCTGTGAGAGTTGGCCACCGCAGTGGCACTTCGCAGCGCATGCACTGCGGTGAACTGTTCGACGGGGACGGGCGATTCGCCGCCGGATTGTCGAGCCAGCGAGATGGCGACGTCGGGGAGTGTCCGTTCGAAGAATCTGGTCTCGATGAGGAACCGCCACGACGGCGAAGTGCCATGTCTCAAGAGGTCGAGAAAGAGCGTGATGGTGGAGCGGCTCCACGAGAGATCACCCTCGGGTATGGCTTCGATCCATGAGTTCAGCTCGACGCTGGTGCTGTTCGTGTCCACGAAGCGCGACACGCCAAGCAGGATGTCGGCCGCAATCTGATGGGATGGCGTGCTGATGAACTCGATGACACCATTGCGCGGCCGTAGCCATCCCCCTTTCGGTCCGGCTGTGGGGGCGGGCTGGGGATGCGGCTGGACGGGTGGCTGAACAGGTGGCTGAACAGGAGGCTTGGTGGGCGTCGAGCTCGCTGGCACGGGATCGGTCATCGCCCTGCTGTGTCTAGCAGTTGACTCACGATCGGAAGAGCCGAGCGACGCAGCATCCATCCGCGCCGGCGAATGGTCACGATGGCTTCGTTGCCGAGGGCCTTGCGCAGGGTCACCAGGATGGTCTCGCATCGGCGGGGGGTCCCTGTGAGGCCGGCCAGTTTGTTCAGGCTTGCCCGGTCGGTGACCTTTCCCTGACGCTCGAAGAGCACCCGAAGCACGGCAAGATCCTTGTCCGACAACGCCGCATTGATCGTTGTGTCGGCGGTGGCCAGGGGCTTCTTGTCGACCATGCCCGCACCGTAAAGGGGCCGTATCTCGGCAATGTTTGCCATGTGTGACAAGTTGGTGAACGAATCGATGCGGTGCGCTTCTCCCCAGCGTTACCAGTGGGTAATGATGGAGGGATGGAACTCAGTTA
>JBILKS010000215.1:0-3306 GCA_044376595.1 Ilumatobacteraceae bacterium
TGTCGAGGCAAAGGAATCTGGCGCCGACAAAGTGCACGTATGGGGCACGGGTGCGGCGAGTCGTGAGTACCTCTACGTCGAAGACGCCGCGGCGGCCATCGTGCTCGCGGCAGAAGTGCACGAGTCCCCCGAGCCACTCAACCTCGGAACCAACCGCGAAATCACCATTCGCGAAACAGTGGAAACCATCGCCACGGTCGTGGGATTCACCGGTGAACTTGTGTGGGATCCCACCAAGCCCGACGGTCAGCCACGCCGCCGCGTCGATGCCAGCCACGCCGAATCGGCACTTGGCTGGCACGCCAACATGGACTTCCGCCGCGGCGTGGAGAACACCGTTCGCTGGTACCTCGACAACAGGGAACTCGCGGAGCGAGCGCCGTGAACCTTCCGCCGCCTGTGCTCCCCCGATGCACGCGGCACCCCGATCGCCCCACAGGCCGCAGTTGCACCCGTTGCGGACGGCCCGCCTGCGGTGACTGCCTTGTGCAGGCCGACGTGGGATCGAAATGTCTCGACTGCATTCGCCGCGATCGACCCGACACGTCGACACGCGTGAAGTATTGGAACGCCGGCCAGCCGATGTTGGCCACCAAGGTGCTGATCGCCATCAATGTCGCGGCGTTCCTGTACACCCTCGCAGGTGGCGGTCTCGGGAGTTCGGACATCACGCAGAACACCCAGGATCTTGCGCTGTCGAAAATCTTCCTCTACGACGGCCAGTGGTACCGACTCGTCACCGCCGGATTCGTGCACTTCGGTCTGTTCCACATCGCGATGAACATGTTCCTGCTGTATCAGTTGGGTTCGCTGCTCGAACGAGTACTGGGGCGCGGCGTGTTCGTCCTCACGTACTTTGCGGCGTTGCTCGCCGGAAGCACGGGTGCGCTCATCGCCGACCCATGGGCCCTCACCGGTGGTGCCTCGGGTGCCGTCTTCGGACTCATGGGAGCCGCTGCCGTGGGCATGCGCAAGAGCGGGATCAATCCTCTGCAGACAGGCTTGGGGATCACCCTCCTCATCAATCTGCTCATCACCTTCACCATCCCCGGCATTTCGATCGGCGGACATCTGGGTGGACTCGTCGGCGGTGCCGCCTGCGGCATGTTCGTTTTCGGACCACGTCGATCAGACACCTTTGACTGGTTGCGCTTCACTGCTCCCGTTGCGGTGGGAGCAGTGGCGTTCTTCATCGCCTACGGAACCGTGTAGCACCCCACACCTACGGTGACGGCGTGCTGAGCCATGCCGTCACACTCGTCGACGTTCCACGTCCTTTCCTCGACATCATCTCGTCCACTTCACAGGCACTCAGCGTGTTCTCGCTCACCATGTCGCGGCCGGCACGGGCCGAAACGCTGGTTCTGCTGCTCGACGCTTCACGTCGCGGTGTCGCACTGCTCTCCGACTCAGGCGGCGCCGCATCGGGTCCCACCCCCAGCCACACAGGCGAACTGCTCGGTCATCAAGTGGTCGGAATGGCATCGGCACATCCCACGGCTGTCGCATGTTTTGTCATGACCATCGAGGCCGATGGCGTTCCTTCGCCCGACGACGCAGAGCGATGGTTCGCCCTCGCCGATGTGTGCGATCGCGCTGGCATCGTTCTTGTCGACTGGTGCGTGCGCGGTTTTGCTACACGTCCGGGGCAACTACCAGGTCGGGGCGCTGTGTGGTGCCCGAAGCACGTCGCTGGGATGGCGTGAGGCGCAGCCCCGCACTTTTCAATCGCCGCAACAACTCTCTGCTGCCCACCGCAGTTGCGCCCGCCGATATCGCATTCGCGCGATAGTCCTCGGGGATGTCGTAGTGATCACCCTGGAACCCCCTGCGTGGAATCCCCAATGTCGCCGCGAACGCATGCAACTCGTCCAGTGACTCGTCGCTCACCATGTGGCACCATTTCTTGTCGCGGAACCACCAGTGGCAGTCGTCAACCAGAATCACGTGTCAGTGGCAACCGCAACCAGACCCACAACCCCCACGGGGCATGGGTGCCGGTGCCGGACTCGACGACGAGCCACCACCCACCGAGGCAAACACCGACAAGCGGCGCTTGGCCTCGGCACCGCACGCGCACGGCGCGGGCAACGACGCCTCGCTCATGGGCCGGCGCAGTTCAAAAGCAGAGTCACACGATGTGCAGCGATATTCGTACACGGGCATGCGGGCAGTGTAGGTCACACACGGCACACGGTCGGGCGCCGGCACGTCTCGATGGACTTCCCTGAGAGCGAACATGGTTGACTGGAGCCATGGCACCCGGCCCTCTCACCGTGCTCCCCGCCCGCACCGAACCCCAAACCGAAGAGGTACTGGAGACGGGCGAACCAGCGGTGGCCCACATCGTGAAAACCGAGCCCGGCGAGTCGGCTGCGGCAAAGGTTCTCGAGGCCCGCATCTACGGCACGCCCTTGGAGGCGTTGTGCGGTCATGTGTGGGTACCATCTCGTGACCCGAAACAGTTGCCCATGTGTCAGGCCTGCAAGGAAATCTACGACACGTATCGCGCCTTCAATGAAGGCTTGAATGACAAACCCGGCGACTAGCCGGTCAATAGAAAAGGGGAAACCATGATCATCATCGCCGGACGCATCTTCATTGATCCAGCAAAGCGCGCCGCACTCGTCGAGGCCTCGAAGCCACTGCAGCAAGCCACCCGCGACCAAGAGCCGGGTTGCGAGGCATACGTGTTCAGCCCCGACCCTTGTGCCCCCGACACCATCTCGGTGTACGAACTGTGGACCGATGGCCCGTCGCTCGCCGCACACTTCCTCCACGAGAACTACTTCAACATGCGCAACCTGTTTGGCGAGCACGGCATCAGTGGTGCGGAAACCGCGAAGTTCCGCGTCGATGCCAAGGCACCGGTGTACAACGCCGAGCGCATCGCCACCATCGACTTTGACTGAGACGGATCTTTCCGGCCTGCGGATTCGCGAAGCGGTCCGCGCCCTCGTCATCGACGAAGACAACCACGTTCTTCTGGCCCAACTCCAGTTCCCCGCGCGGTCCGTGTGGGTGCTTCCCGGAGGTGGGCTGGAAGAAGGTGAAACCCACAGTGCCGGTTTGCATCGTGAGCTGCACGAAGAGGTGGGCCTCGTTCCCGACCGGATCGGCGAACATTTGTGGACCCGCACCCATGTGATTCCGTTCGTCGACGGCAAGTGGGACGGCCAACGCGACCACGCCTATTTGGTGCGAACGTCACGGTTCACCCCATCTCCGGGCCTGAGCGAAGAGCAACTACGCAGTGAACATCTGGTGGATCTGCGCTGGTGGAGTCCGGCAGATTTGTTGAGCGAA
>JBILKS010000216.1:0-3299 GCA_044376595.1 Ilumatobacteraceae bacterium
GACGTGCGGACTTTGGTTTCGCAAACATCGGACGATGCAGCAACGGCTGATGCACTGAATCTCGGTTACGCAGTGACCGACGATGGGATTGCGACACTCTTCACCCAATGGGCACCGGGTGACACGTCGGCCGTGGGGACACTCGAAGTTGCCCTTGGTCACTTGATTGCGGGCGACACTCCGCGAGTGGGCCGACTCCTTGCGCCACTGGGCGTGCGCTACGTGGTGGTACCCCGCATCGATGGCGCGCGCAGCCGACGCAATGCACCGCTTCCGGAACCCGATGGCTTGCTTGATGCCTTGCGACTGCAGCTCGATCTGCGGCGGCAATATGCCGCCGCCGACGTGATGATCTACGAAAACGTCGCATGGGTGCCCACAGTTGCCCAGCAGAGTGTGGCCGGGGCCGCCGCGAGCACCACCGCCGACATCGAAGCGCTGGTGCTGTCCGATCTCCGTGGTGCGACACCGGCAAAATCCGGCTTCATTCCGGGACGCGCAACCCAACGACTCACCGTGGCTGGTGGTGTCGTGAGCCTGGCGGTGCCGCCATCGAATCGGTGGTCACTCAGTGTCGACGGTACGCGCTATCCATCGCGCCCCGCATTCGGATCGGTCACTGCGTTCGATCTTCCCGAGAAAGTCGCTGCAGGTAGCGAAGCAACGCTGCGATTTTCGCGTCCGTTGACACACGTCGCGTTCGTCATTGCGCAGTTTGTGGCCTGGGCATTGGCAATCTTCTTCGCACTCGGGTTCCGTCTGCGTCGCCGGCGTACCGTCCCCGTGGTCACCACAGGCGAGAGTCCGCATATGTCGTTCGGTGGTGTGCAGTGACTGTCACATTCGTGCGACGTTCGTTGACTGTCGGCCTTCTCGTGCTCTCTGCTGCGGGTGTCTATGCGGCAAGTGGTGGCGAACGTGACGCTGTGGTGGAAGTCGGCATGTCGGTGGGACCCGATGGTGCACTGCAAACAGCGGTTGCATCGTGGCGACCCGGTGATCAACTGCCACCGGTTGCCAGCGACATCGCGTCAACCAGCACGGCGTGGTACTGCCCGGGAGTACCTCTCGGCGGCGCGGGCTACGACGGCAACGACTACGGCGGCGAAGCCGTGGTGGCCAACCCCACCGACACCGAGATCACCGGTGTCGTCACCCGATACCTGACCGACCAAGAGGCGCGAACCTCGCTCATTACGGTTCCGCCACGTGATCGTGTCGTGGTGGACCTCGACGAGGGGGTCGACGGTGCGTACGTGAGCGCGGTGGTCGAGTTGGCCGGCGTCAATGGCGGTGGAGGCGCAGTGGTCGAGCAGCGCGCATTTCATCCGGCCGGAGACTCGGTGCAGCCGTGTGCCAACCAGCCTTCTCCCGAATGGTTCTTCGCAGATGGCTTCACGGCGAGTGACAGTGTCGAGGATCTTCTTCTCACCAATCCGTTGGCCGACGCCACGGTGATCAATGTTCGCTTCGTCACCAACGAGGGTGAACGCGAGCCGTCGCCGTTGCAGGGATACGTGTTGCCGCCACGTTCGTTGCGCGTGCTGAAGATTGCAGAACAGGGTGCCCGTGGAGAACAACTCGTCGGGGTCGAGATTCGTGCGCAAAGTGGTGCTTTCGTGGCGGGTCGCGCACAGCACTACCTCGGCACCGGTCGACTCGGCTACACCGTGAAACTCGGAGCGCCCGCCACGAGCAAAGAGTGGTGGGTGATCTCGGGCAACTATGCGGGCAAGCCTGCCGAGCAGATCGATGTCTTCAATCCGGGTGAAACCGATGCAGTGGTCACGGTGTTGTTCGCGGGTGGCGACGCGGCCAAGGTGGCGCCGTTGACCTTGATCGTTCCGGCGCATCGTGTGGTCAATGTTTCGATGGCCAACGTTGCCGGCCTTCCCGAGGCACCGTTTGCGCTGTCGCTGTCGGTGTTGGACGGCGAAGGCATCGTGGTGGAGCACGTCGTGACCCGGCAGTTGGCTGACAATGCCGCCACGTCGATCGATCTCGCGTTTCCCGGTGTGATGGCACGGACCCAATGGCGGGCCGGGATCGGGTTGCCCGGCGGAACAGAGAACGGATTGTTGCTCTTCAACGTCACAGCAGTTGGAGCGCGGGCTTCCATCTCGAGTGTGGGTCCGGCCGGCGTGCAGACAGTGCCCGGACTCGAATCGGTGGAACTTGCCTCGGGTCAGCCGACGTACGTGAAGATTCCCGACGGCATCGACGTAGGTCAACTCGGCGTGTCCGCTGACCAATCAATCCTTGTGACGCGCCTGATTCCCCGCGTCAGAGGCGTTGGAGGTCGTGATCTCGTACCTGCGTTGCCCGTCATGGACACAGAGGCTGCAGGGCAATCCACCTACGACGCGGAAGGTGAGCCGACTCCATGAGGTTCGTGATCGTGGGACTGGTGGTCGTGGTCTCGGTGGCGGTGTCGCTGCAGATGCGGCGCCGCAAGCCGCAGGCACCTACTCAGCCGAAACTGAACGTTCCGGTGCAGGTGGATCGGGCCGACTTCACGAACCCCGAGGTGCCATGGCTGGTGGCGGTGTTTTCTTCAGCAAGTTGTGCCACCTGCGCCGACGTGGTGGCGAAGGCGATGGCGTTGGCCAGCAGAGAAGTGTCGGTGATGGACGTGGAGTACACGGCGCACCGAGATCTGCACAAGCGTTACGACATCGATGCCGTTCCCACCGTGATCATTGCTGATTCGAGCGGTGTCGTGCAGGGGAGCTTCCTTGGTCCCGTGACAGCTACCGATCTGTGGGCAGCGGTTGCCGATTGCCGTCAACCGGGTTCGCGGCCGGTGTCGACTTGCGACAATCCGGTTGTCGACTGACTTTGTTGACTCAAACCCTGCTGCACAAGGCGGCCGACGGCTTGGCCGTCGATGGTTTCTTCTTCCAGTAGGCGTTGAGCAACGAGATCAAGACCGTGGCGGTGCTTGGAGAGAATCTCGCGTGCCCGATCTTCCTGCTCGCGAAGGATGCGTGCAATCTCGCCGTCGATCAACTTGGCGGTCTCGTCGCTGTACTCGCGGCCACTGGTCATGAGATCCTCACCGAGGAAGACCTGCTGCTGGCCACTCCACGCCATGGGTCCCACTTCGGTACTCATGCCCCATTCGCGCACCATGCGACGCGCAATGGAGGTTGCCTGCTCGAGGTCGTTGGCGGCGCCACTGTTCAGATGGCCGAACACGATCATCTCGGCCACCCGTCCGCCCATGGCTTTGCAGATCACGTCCTCGAAGTATTCCTTCGAGTACGTGTGGCGTTCTTCGGGCAGGCTCCACGTGACGC
>JBILKS010000217.1:0-3275 GCA_044376595.1 Ilumatobacteraceae bacterium
AAGATGACGGTGATTCCACTTTCCGAGACTAATCGTTGTCTTTTCGCGCGCTGGCAGACTGCCGCTTGACGACGCGAGGAAACAGGCAGCGATAGGATCTGGGGACCCCCATGAGTTCGTTATCTTCAAACATTGCCGTCACTGCCCGTGGCTTGGTGAAACGCTATGGCGACGTCACCGCACTGGCCGGACTCGATCTCGACGTTCCCAGCGGATCCGTTCTCGGCCTGTTGGGTCCGAACGGAGCGGGAAAGACCACTGCTGTGTCGATTCTCACCACCCTGGTCCAGCCCGACGAAGGCAGCGCAACCGTTGCCGGTGTCGACGTGATCGCCGACCCACGAGGTGCACGAGCCCGTATCGGCTTGTCGGGCCAATATGCCGCAGTCGACGAGCACCTCACCGCCACCGAGAATCTCGAGATGATCGGCTGCCTCTACGGCATGCCCCGCCGCGAGGCACGCCAACGCGCCAATGCACTTCTCGAACAGTTCCGCTTGCTCGACGCCTCCGACCGCCCACTGAAGACTTTCTCCGGGGGCATGCGTCGACGTATCGACCTTGCCGGAGCATTGATCGCAGATCCACCGGTGCTGTTTCTCGACGAACCCACCACAGGACTCGACCCGCGCAGTCGCGGCGAGTTGTGGGACACCATTCGTGATCGCGTCAAGAGCGGCACAACGGTTCTCCTCACCACCCAATATCTCGAAGAAGCCGACCAACTAGCCGACAACATCGTGGTGATTGACCACGGACTGGCCATCGCGCAGGGAACCGTCGACGAACTCAAGCGTCTCGTGGGTGGCGAACATCTCGACGTGCGCGTACGACAGGGAGACCATGTCGCCGTGGCAGAACGCGTACTGCAGGCAGTTGCAACTGGACCATTGCGCATCCACCACGACGACGGAGAGTTGTCGGCGCCCGTGGCCAACGGTGTCGATGCATTGCGAACAGTGTTGCGCGATCTTGAGGACAATGGGGTCAACATCATCGACATCGGGCTTCGCCGCCCCACGCTCGACGACGTCTTCATGGAGCTCACCGGACACGAAGCAACTGCCGAGGAGGCATCATGAGTGCCTTGCGCGATGCCGGCGTGATCGCCCGCCGCAACATCATTCGCATCCGTCGCGTTCCCGACGTGATGGTGTTCGTCCTGATCCAGCCCCTCATGTTCGTGGTGCTCTTTGCCTACGTGTTCGGCGGCTCCATTGACATTCCCGGCGGCAACTATCGCGAGTTCTTGATGGCCGGCATTTTCGCCCAAACCGTGGTCTTCGGGGCCACGTTCACCGGCTCCGGCTTGGCCGAAGACCTCCAACGCGGACTGATTAATCGATTCCGGTCATTGCCCATGTCCCGCTCAGCGGTTGTTGCGGGGCGCACCGCTAGCGATGTCATCTACAACGGACTGTCGATTCTCATCATGTCGTTGACGGGATTGGCAGTGGGCTGGCGCATCCGAGGTTCAGTGCTCGATGCCGTGGTCGCTTACTTGTTACTGCTCTTCTTCTCGTACTCGTTCTCGTGGGTCATGGCCTGCATCGGCCTCATCGTTCCCACCCCCGAAGTGGTCAACAATGCCTCGTTCATGGTGCTTTTCCCGCTCACATTCATTGCCAACACCTTCGTACCGTCCGACAATCTTCCCGGTGTTCTCCAAACAATCGCCGAATGGAACCCGGTCTCAACGCTCACTCACTCCGTGCGTCAACTGTTCGGCAACATTCCGGCCGCAACGGCCGAACCCACCGCATGGCCGCTGCAGAACAGCGAGCTTTACACGATGCTGTGGGCGCTTTTCTTGATTGTGATTTTCGCGCCACTCGCCACCCGCTTGTACCAGCGCTCCGGCAAACACTGACGTGGAGTCAAAGCCCTCGCGGCAACAATGGGCCGACCCCGCGCGCAATGTCGCACGAACTTTGATGGGGTCCCGATACGACTGGCGTCTGGAGAAGCCCGGCCCGCCGTCGATCCCCGCTCTGGGATCCCACTGGATCGGTCCGGTCGTTGCAGTGGGAACAACGCTGGTGGGTTGGTTTGCTTTCAAGAATGCCGTGGGCGACGAGGACAACGTCAGCTTTGCGCTTTTCATCGGCGCAGTGTCGATCTTGTTGATGGCCTGGAGCAACCTGCTCTCCACTCGCGCCGTGTTGCTCGAGCATCTCTTCGGGGGCCTCGACCGCATGTACCGGTGGCACCGATGGTTCGGCGCAATCGCCGTGGGCGCAATGTGGCTACACCTGCAGACAATCGACGATGTGAAGGGCATCCGCGGAGCCTCGCGCAATGTTGCCGATGCCGCAGAAGATTTGGCCGAAACCGGCTCGACCCTGCTCTACATTCTTGTGGGGATCAGTTTGTTGCGGTGGTTGCCCAGCAGATGGTGGCGTCTCAGCCACAAGTTGCTGGTGCTGCCATATGCCTTCGCCTGTTGGCACTTCTACACAGCCACGAAGCCCTATGGAAACAACTCGCCCTGGGGCTGGTGGTTCACTGCGTTCATGGTGGTCGGTCTCGTTGCGTGGACCCATCGAGTTGTCTGGCGAGACATGATTCGCACAGGGCGTATTCACAGAGTCAGCACCATCGAAATCTCGGGCGACACCATCACGGTAGAACTGGAACCCATTGGAAAGCCCCTCAACCACAAAGCAGGTCAGTTCGCCTTTCTGAAGGTCAAAGCCAAGGGGATGCGCGAGCCGCATCCGTTCACCATCGCGTCTGCTCCCAATGAATCAGTGCTTCGATTCGTCATCAAGGACCTCGGCGACTGGACCAGTCGCATGGTGACACGCCTAGCGGTTGGTGATCGAGTCACCGTCGAAGGGCCTTACGGCTCACTAGACCCACTTCCCTCGCGCCCCACAGACGAAGTGTTGTGGGTTGCTGGCGGCGTGGGCATCACGCCGTTTCTCGGCGCGGCCTGCTCTCGGAAGCCCGGCCAAGGACCTACTCCCCACCTTTTCTTTTGCGTCCGATCCCGTGACAATGCTCCCGGGCTTGCAGCACTCGAAGTGGCCTCCTCGGAAGGGCGGATCCACTTGCATCTCCACTGCTCGGACGAGAACAATCGACTCACTGCCTCACACATCGAGACCGCCGTTGGTCCCAACGGTCTGCGCAATGCGCACGTCATCATGTGCGGCCCGAGTTCATTGGTCAAGGCGACGAAGATCGCTGTCCGTTCACTGGGCGCTCGCCACATTCACGTCGAAGGATTCGACATCCGAGCAGGCTTCGGCCCGGACTTGTCACGTCCGATC
>JBILKS010000218.1:0-3272 GCA_044376595.1 Ilumatobacteraceae bacterium
GGTGCGGAGTTTCGCCTTCAGTTCGGTTGCCGTGTAGATGCGCACGTGGCCCCCCACCGATTTGGGGGCGTGGTACTCGTCGCTCAACATCCAGTTGATCTTTTCCGGCCACCACGTGGGAACGGTTGCTCCCAACGTGCCGCCGGGTTTCAGGACACGGACCAACTCGGACATTGCAGAAACGTCGTCTTGGATGTGTTCGAGCACCTCGGAGGTGACCACCACGTCGAATGTGTTGTCTGCGAACGGCAGGCGTGTGGCATCACCCCGCAAACAACCGGTGAAGCGATCTGGCGTGATCTCGCCGGCCAACGCCATGGCGCCGAAGGTGTTTCGCGTTGTGACGACTTCGTCGGATGCGTAGTCGAGCGCAACCACCCGTGCGCCACGACGCGCAGCTTCGAATGCGTGACGCCCGAATCCGGCACCAGCGTCGAGAAAGAGGCTGCCGTGTTGCACGTTGAGACGATCGAAGCTCAGTGTCAGCATTGTCAGCGGCTCCGGCGACGGGATCGGTTGTGGGGCATGTCGAGCACTTCGCGGTACTGCTCGACGGTGAGGGCTGCACAATGGCGCCAGCTCCAGCGTTCCGCCACCCGCCGGCGCCCGTTGGCGCCGATACGTGCCCGCAGCTCGGCATCGTCGAGACCGCGTCGCAGCGTGATCGCCAAGGCATCGGCATCGCCGGCCTTGCACGACAACACCGTGTCACCGTCGGTTCCGGTGACCTCTGGAAGTGCGCCACCGTCGGTGGCCACGAGACAGATGCCGGTACTCATTGCTTCGATGGCCGGAAGGCTGAAACCTTCGTAGAGGCTGGGGACAACGGCGAGTTCGGCCTCGGCATAGAGCTCGACAATTCGCTCGTCGCTCACGCCGGACACGAAATCGATGCAGTCGGACAGTCCGAGTGACTCGATGAGATCCGCGCTCTTTCCGGGCTTCGGTTTGCCGATGATGGTCAGACGCACGTCGCGTTCGGTGCGCAACTTGGCCATTGCTTCGAGCAGGTACGAGAGTCCCTTCAGTGCCACGTCGGCCGAGGCCGTGGTGATCAACTGACCCGGCTTGCGCTGGACATGAGGCAGCGGTGTGAAGAGATCGGGATCGACGCCCACGGGAACGAGGCGCATGCGATCGCGATCCACGCCCATGTCGTTGTGGATGTCGTTGATGGAGTTCTCACTCACCACCACGATTCGTGGCATCTGTGATGCAACTTTTCCCTGCATCTTGACGAATGAGTACCAGCGGCTGATGCCGAATCGCTTGTAGGCGCCCTTGGTGTGGCTGAGTTCGAGTTGGCGGTCCTTCGTGATGGGGTGGTGCAACGTCACGATGGTGGGAATCATTTTTTCGATCTTCAGAATGTCGGTTCCGAGACATTGGTTGTCGTGCACGATGTCGAACTCGCGGGCGCGGGGCTTGAGTGCGTGATAGGCCCGCATGCTGAAGGCTTTCGGTTCTCCGAAGGTGCCCTTCAGGAACTGTGCGGCCTCGACGATGTTGGGCCAGTTCTTGAGTTCCCAATACGCCGGGAAGCGGCCCGGATATTGGTCGTTGAAAATGTCGAGGCTGGGGAGTTTGTGCAACTCGACTCGGGGATCGAGGATGGGGTACGGCTGGCCACCGAAGACTTCGACATGGTGACCTAGGTCGACAAGGGCCTTGGTGAGGTGTCGCGTGTACACGCCCTGCCCCCCGACATGGGGCTTGCCTCGGTAGGTGAGGTACGCAATGCGCAGTGGCCCATTGGGATCAACCGGGGGATTCATAGACAGTGGATCCTACCGGCTGGTAAGTGCCGCCTTCGGGGGGATCGTCAGGAGCGTGGGCGATAACGCAGCAAGAGAATCGCGAAAAGTACCGCGAAGAAGACGATGAAGGGTGCATCGCCGATGTGTGAGTACCAGGTTCGTCCGTTGCGCAACTCGACGTCGGTGAAGCGTGCGGCAGATTCGCTGACCCCCGTACGTTTCGACACCTGTCCATCGGCCGATACGAACGCGGAAAAACCAGTGGGGGCGACTTGCACCACGTTGCGACCCGATTCGATGGCGCGCAATCGTGACGATGCGATTTGTTGTGATTGGAGAATCGTTCCTCGGTAAGACGAACCGTTGGTGGGATTCACCACGATGTCGGCACCCAGTTCGATACCTTCGTTGACGCGGCCGCCGAAGAAGACCTCCCACGAGATCACCGTGCCGATCGTGACACTGTCGATGGTGTCGCCGCCGATGGTGGGTTTGCGGAGGGGAACTCGCAGCACCGCCGGCGTGGCTCCTGCAACGGCATCGCGGGGAACGAGATGAACCGGTGCGCCGATCGCGTCGAGCGCACCTCGAAGCGGCATGTATTCGCCGAAAGGAACGCGCCGAACCTTGTCGTAGCGATCGACGATGTCACCGTTGGTGTCGACCACCACCTGTGCGTTGGTGAAGTTCTGGCTCCCTGCGTCTTCCGTGACTCCGACCAGGATGGGGGCATCGAGTCTTTTGGCTTCCCCCGCGATCTCCACGAGTTCACGCGATTCGGAGAACGTGGCCACGTCGACCACGTTCTCCGGCCAGACGACGACGTCGATCTTGTCTCCGGGCGACAGGGTTCGTGTGGCCTCCAAGTGGCGGAGATGCACCTCGCGAGCATCTGAGTTGACGGCCCGCGTTCCCTGCGGACCACCGCCTTGGACGAATGCCATGCGCACCGTGGTGGGTGATTCGCCGCCGTCGAGTGTCGGTGCGATGAAGAGGACAACGACGGTGCCGGCAACAAGGCCCACGAAGAGTGATCGCCGAGCGGCGAGAGCCGTACCGAGTTGCCACACCACCCACGTGATCAGCACCACGCCACCAACGCGAGCGAGTGAGCCGAGTGGACTCACCGCCTGGCTGATGCCGAGGGAGGCAAGAGGTGCGCCGCCGAACGGCCACGAGAATCGCAGCGCCTCGACCAGAACGTGTGCGAGCGGCTGAAGAACATGACGTTGCTGTGTGCGCCAGATCACGGCCTCGGCTGCGCCGTGCAGAACGGCGAAGATCATCACCGCAACCACGTAACCCGGCGCAGAAAGGAACCACATCCAAGCCATCGCAGGCGTCAACCAGCCGACGGTGAACACCAATCCGGAGAGGAACGCATGTCTCCGGTTCAGCGCAATCGAAGAGACGGAGAAGAAGATGGCGATGCCGACAATCGCAAGTGGCCACCAGCCCCATGGCGGCAGCGATGCGGCCACACACAGCCCCGCAACGAGTGACCGGCCGAGCAGG
>JBILKS010000219.1:0-3259 GCA_044376595.1 Ilumatobacteraceae bacterium
ACTCTGCGACGTCGCGGCTGTGTCGGGCAGAATGTCCGTGATGCACCGGCTCTTGTTCATCGAAGACGACGAGAACATACGTCTGGCGTTGCGTCTTGCGCTTGAAGACGAGGGTTATGAGGTGCGAGAAGCTCCCGACGGGCTCTCGGGAATCGCGGAGTTCGGGGAGATGCAGCCCGATCTGGTGCTGCTCGACCTGCGGCTACCCGACATTTCCGGATTCGATGTCTGTCGTCAGATCCGAGCCAAGAGTTTGGTGCCCATCATCATGGTCACGGCACAAACCGACACTCATGATCTGGTGGCCGGCCTCGAGGCAGGCGCCGACGACTACATCACGAAACCGGTGGTGCCCAAAGAACTCGCAGCTCGCATCCGGGCCGCGCTGCGTCGTGTTCAGCTTCACGAAGGATCGGGGCTGGGGGCGCCGGCACCATCGATCACCCGTGTCGCCGACGTAGAAATCCGCCGTGATCTGGGCGTTGTCACCAAGGCAGGAAACGAAGTGCAACTGACCAAGACCGAATATCGATTGTTGTGCGAGTTCGCCGACCATCCCGGCCAGGTCTTGTCGCGCGATCAGCTATTGGAGCATGTGTGGGGCTACGAGTACCTCGGCGACAGTCGTTTGGTCGATGCCCACGTGCGGCGCCTGCGGGTGAAGGTCGAGGACCACCCTGACGAACCCAGAATCATCGTGACGGCAAGAGGCATTGGTTACCGCTTGATGCCGTGATCATCCGCGGGTGATGTCGCCCAGAAACTCGAGTACTTCCGCGGTGTTCTTGGTGCGTTTCAGTGGCGGCAGGGAATTGATGATCGACCATCGATACCCCTTGGTGGCGAGTCGAGGGTCGAGCACCGCCACCACTCCGCGATCTGTGCGCGAACGAATGAGTCGCCCCGTTGCTTGGGCGAGCGCGGTGATGGCGCGCGGAAGATCGATTTCCGTGAATCCCTTGGCTCCGTGGAGATCGCGTCGGGCAGCAAGAAGAGGATTGTTGCGGTGTGGGAACGGGATGCGATCGATGATGACGAGGGAAAGTGCGCTCCCCGGAATGTCGACACCCTCAAAGAAGCCGGCGGTGGCGAACAGGCAGCTCGTCTCGTCGAGCGCAAAGTCGCGCAGAAGGCTGGGTCGCTGGTTTTCGTCCTGCGCGAGGATTCTGTAGGGGACACGTCCCCGCAATGACTCGACTGCGGCATTCATGGCCCGTCTGCTGGTGAAGAGAGCGAGCGTTCGGCCGCCGGCGGCAGAAATGAGTTTCTCCATCTCCTCGTGAACGGCGTCGTCGCGCTGCGCATTGGGATCGGGGAGGTGCGTGGCGCAGTACAACAGGCCCTGCTGCTCGTAATTAAACGGACTGCCGACATCGAGCATCTCGGCCGTCTCACCGAGACCGACCCGACCCGGCATGGCGAGTGGAATGGTGGCACTTGTCAGAATCACCGCGTGCTCGGGCCAGGCGATTTCAGCGAGTGCAGGTCCCACGTCCAATGGTGCGACCACGAGTTCCGGACGATCCACGCTCCCCGTGACGAAAGGAACATGCGACGCATCGAGGGCGAAAGCCTTGTCGATGTCTTCGGCCAGGCGACCAGCCAGTGTTTGGGCGCGCAACACCTTTTGTTTCACCGAGTCGACTTGCGTTTCGATCTTTCGCATCGCCTCGAGGGCATCGTTCACGACGAGCCGAATCGATGCCATCGCTTCGGCAATGTGGGCGGGGAGCGGAATGCCGAGTCGCTCTTCGACATGGGGAGAGAGTGCGGCTCGCAAGGTGGTTCCGGTGTCGAACAGCCGATCTTGTAGTGCTTGGTCGTCCAGAACTTTTTTGAGGGCAGAGGCAAGTGTCGTGGTGCGGGTGTGGGACACAGAGACCCCGACCGTGGCAGTGAGCGTGTCTTCGAGTTGATGTGCCTCGTCGAAGATCACAACGTCGTGCTCGGGGAGAATTGCACCTCCACTTGCCACGTGGATGCCGTACAAATGCGTGTTGACCACAACGACATCGGCGGTTGTGGCTCGAAGACGCGCACGCTCGGCAAAGCATTGACCACCGGAGTCGCACCTTTGAGCCCCCGGACATTCGTCGCTCCCCACGCTGACTGCCTGCCACGCCTTCGGCTGCGGTTGCCAGTCGAGTTCGGCGATGTCACCCGTCGTGGTGGTCAGAGCCCAATGGGCAAGTTGGTCGACTTCGCGACGGTGTTGCGAGGCAAGATCGTCGAGCTCCATCTGGGCGTTGTTGGACACCTCGCTGACCCGCTGCATGCACACGTAGTTGCTGCGGCCTTTGAGCACGGCCCATTCGAAGGGTTGGGGAAGCGTTGCTTCGAGCAGGGGCAAGTCGTGGAGAGCCAACTGGTCTTGCAACGTCTTTGTGGCGGTGGACACCACCACCCGCTTCTGCGAGAGAATCGCGGGCACCAGATATGCCACTGTCTTGCCGGTTCCGGTGCCGGCCTGCACGATCAGACGACCTTGGTCGTTGATTGCCTTGGCGACGGCCTGCGCCATGTCCATCTGGCCCGGGCGGTCTTCGGGACTCGACATGCCCGAGGTGACGTGGTGGACGCCTTGTTGGACGTCTTTGGCTGACACGTGGCGTCCCGTTGGCCGGCTGGGTGGTTCGCCGGAATCTGCGTCGTGGAGGTCGTCGTTAATGTCGCGCACTGTTACCTGAGGAGAGCGAGCGCGGAGTCGAGTTCTTCTGCCGACATGTCGGGCCACGTTCGTTCGGTGAAGTACACCTTGGCGCCGGTGATTTGCCAGAGAAGAAAGTTGGAGATGCGGCTTTCTCCGGAGGTACGAATGACCAAATCGACACTGGGAAGGGAAGGGTCGTACAGGCGGGCTGCGATTCCGGACTCTGAGATCTTCGTGTCATCGGCCCCAGTGTGTGCGCAGGCAAGTTGTGCCGCACGGGTGAGCTCGGCTCTTCCGCCGTAGTCAAATGCCACGGTTAGCACCATGCCGGTGTTCTGCGCAGTTTTCTCGATGGCATCACGGATGGCTCGCTGCACGAACGGGGGAGTTCTGCTTCCCGGCTCGTCGAACTGGCGACCGATCCAACGAACACGAACGTTGTTGTCGTTGAGCTCGTCGATGCGTCCGAAGAGTCGCTTGTGCATGGACAAAATGTGGCGAACTTCGGCTCGGGGACGGACCCAGTTCTCGGTGGAGAAGCCGTAGACGGTGAGCCAGCCCACTCCGCGAGCCGCCGCGGCCCGTGTAACCACGGCGAGAGCCTCTTCT
>JBILKS010000220.1:0-3250 GCA_044376595.1 Ilumatobacteraceae bacterium
ACCCTTGGGGATCTCCACCCCCGCGATGCTCACGTACTGCGTGGTCCGTCGCGGCAACATCTGCACGGGAGCCTCGAGCCGCAAGGCTTCTTCGACCAAGTTGGGAATGAGTGCCGGGTTGGCACGCACCTTGGCCATCTGATCGGGGTTGTGCACCAAGTGGTACACACCCATGGCGATCAGGTTGGTGGTGGTTTCGTTGCCGGCAACCAGCAACTGAGCGATGACGCTCTGCATCTCTTCCATTGTGAGTCCGTCGCCGGCACGATCGCCGGAGTCGAATCGCGCAAGTACCAGGTCCGACAACAGATCGTCTTTCGGATTGGCTTGACGTTCGCGAACACGCTCGGCCATGTAGTGCTGCATCTCCACACGACTCCTGGCGCACTGAACCTGGCGTTCCGGGGTCAAGAGCCCCGACAATGGGGCCACGGAATCGTCGCTCCACTGCTTGAACTTCGGCATGTCCTTGCGATCGACACCGAGGGCATCGGCAATCACGGTGAGTGGCACGCCGATGGCGAACTGCGTCACGAGATCGACCTTGCCGTCGTCGATGAAGGCATCGATCAAATCGTTGGCGATGGTGCGAATGGAATCCTCGAGCTGGGCAACGCGCTTGGGAAGGAACGCCTTGTTGACCAGTGTGCGGAACTGCGTGTGGGACGGTGGGTCGTTCGACAACAGCGTGTCAACGGGACGGTAACCCTCCCTTTCGATCTCCAGCACTTCGGGCGGCGGTGGCGCAACCACCCTGTTGCTCACCGACTGCGACGAAAAATGCTCGGGGTCGCGCACCATGTGCATGATGTCTTCGTAGCGAGACACTGCCCAGAACCCGAGTGGGGTCTGGTGCACGGGCGCCTCGTCACGCACACGTTGGTAGTAGTGGTACGGGCACTCGAGTACTTCGGGCGTCACCAAGTTGGCCTTGGTGATGTCGCTCGGCAGATCGTTCTCGATGGCTGTCATTTCTCCGTCTCCCCTGTTCGGTAGTCCCCAAATGAACTATCACGTGCGTCAAGGGCCTTGGTCACGCCCTGGGCGAACTTCGCGAAGTATTCCTTGCTGGAGCGCTGGTGAAAGCCCAGCGCGTTCAGATCAGCAGTGGCCCGCATCCCGTCGCGCATCCCCATGGCCTCCATGGCGCGATGGACCACCCTCTTGTTGATGGCCTGCAAGTCGGCAGGCACCTTGGCCACGCGCTGGGCGATCGCCAGCACCTCGCCGTCGAGCTGTTCGGCCGGAAACGCACGGTTGGCGAACCCCGCGGCCACTGCCTCATTGCCGTTCATGGAGTCACCCGTGAGCATGGCCTCCATGGCCCGCCGCATTCCCATCATCCACGGCTGCCACGCCATGTCGGGAGATGACATCGACCGTACGGGCGGGTACCCGATCTGCGCATCGTGAGCCACGTACACCAGGTCGCAGGCAGTGGCGAGCTCGGTCCCGCCTGCAAGGCAAAAACCGTGCACCTGGGCGATGATCGGCGTCGAGAGATCCATCATCTCGAACCATCCGGCCAACACGTGACGGGCCCATGCACCGTCGGCCGGACTGATGGGCCACGGATGAGGTTCGTTCGGGTCTTGGGCGAGGTCGTATCCGGCGGAGAAGCAGGGCCCCGCGCCGCGAATGATGACCACACGAATGTCGTCGTCAGCGTCGGCGATGCGCAAATGATCGAACAGTTGGGAGCGCAACGAGTGCGAGAGTGCGTTGCGCTTGGTGGGGCGATTCAGGGTGAGGCGACGCACACGAGGAGCCGGATCATCGGCGAGAACCAGAGAAAGTTCTGTGTTGTTGTGTGTCATGTCGACTCCCCCAGTCGGCCCGACAACAAGACGCGTTGCGGTCAGCCGCCGATTGTACGGCCGGACTCCCAGTACGGAGCACGCAGCTCGCGCTTGTTGATCTTGCCCATCGCATTGCGACCAACGGACGACACGATGTCGAGCGTCCGCGGACACTTGTAACCAGCCAACTGCTCGCGACACAGCGCGATCAGTTCTTCGGGCGTAGGTGGATTGTTCGGATCTTTCGGCACCACCAGAGCCTTGACAGCCTCACCCATGTCGGCATCGGGCACTCCGATGACTGCCACGTCGGCAACACCGGGGTGCTCGATCAGCACCTTTTCGGCCTCGGCGGGATAGATGTTGACGCCGCCGGAAACGATCATGTCGCTGAAGCGGTCGGTGATGTAGACGTATCCATCGGGATCGACGTAACCGATTTCACCGAGAGTGAAAACACCCGGACGCAAATGTGCGTTCTTCGATTTCTCCGGGTCGTTCGGGTAGACCACGCCACGCCCCGTGGAGTCTTCGAAGAACAAACGGCCTTCGGTGCCGGCGGGCAACTCGTTGCCATCGTCGTCGACCACGATGCACCGAGCGAAGGGTGGATTGACGACGCGTCCGACCGAACCGGGGTGCTCGAGCCATTCGACACTGGTGATGGAACACACTGTTCCCACTTCCGTTGCGCCGTAAGCGTCGACGAAGACCGGACCGAACCATTCGATCATCCGTTTCTTGACGTCGATCGGACATTTCGCACCGGTGTGGGACAGCACCTTCATGCTGGACAGGTCGTACTTCGCACGAACATTGTCGGGCAGATCGAGCATGCGCTTGAAGTGCGTCGGCACCATCACACTGCTGGCGGCCTTGTACGTTTCGATCAACTCCAAGGTGCGCTCGGGATCGAATTTCTCCATGATCACCACCGGTGTTCCGGCAGCGAGCACTCGCACGCCCGACAGTGGACCTGTGTGATACATCGGCCCCACAACCAAGTGCACGCCGAGCGCCGCGAGGCGATTTCCCTTCAGGGCAGCCACGTGCTCTTCGATGTTCTTGCCGCCGGCGAACATGGTGGGTGGCAGTTCCACACCCTTCGGGAAACCGGTTGTGCCGCTGGTGTACATGAGGTTCGGCCGCGGCGGAATGTCACTGGAGGGCTCGGCATCGCTGGCCCCTGCAACGAAAGCCTCGAATGATTCCACGCCTGCCGGCAGCGAGCCCTGGGCACGCCAACACACCACGGGGATTGCGCGATCGAGCAATGCGACAGCATCGACGGCGCGAGCCAGATTCTCCGGACCGGCGAACACGAGACGCGTGTCGGAATCTTTCAGGATGTAGGCGACTTCGTCGGCGTTGAGGTGGAAGTTCACCGGAACGCTGGACCCACCGGCGTGCAACGTCCCCAAGTGGGCAAACACCGTTTCCACGGCATTCTC
>JBILKS010000221.1:0-3243 GCA_044376595.1 Ilumatobacteraceae bacterium
CGGGAGTCGATCAATCGAGAGCAGTCGTGATGTGTGCCACATCAGGAGGAGCCCGGCGACAAGCCAAAGACCGCCCACGATCCGGGTACCACCTACATCGCCGACTCCGGTGACTGTCGTTACCACCTTGGCGATCGGTGCGGTCACGGCGTAGTAGATCGGGGGCTGCTGAGCCTCGTATTGATAAGCGCCCCCCGGGAACCTGTCGTATGGCAATCGTTTTGCGTCACACGGAGGCACAATCAGTCCCTCGAGGCGCGTCTCACGGCAGGCGAGTTCACGGAGGGTTGATTTCAGAAGACGATCACCAAATGCCGGGATGCCATGGGACGGAAGTCGTTCGACGTAATCCCAATGTGCTGCCTCGTCGATGGGCGAAAACTTCGGGTGCCGATCCACTACTGAAAGAACCATCAAGAATGGAATGACGACACAGACCAGTCCCGGGCCGATCCAGGTGAGTGCCTTACGCAATGTTCTGCCCCTCTCGAATCACATGTCGATGGTAGGTGAGGCGGGACCATCAGACACCGGAATGCAATCACTTCATGGGGGTGGAGAACGTAGGGTGGGGGCGTGTTTCAGCGCACCTTCAAGTCATCAGTGAGGCCCCTGCAGATCGGGCGCAAACTGATTCGGGAGATTGATGCCAATCGCACTGTCGACGCCACAGGCAAAGCCGTGGCACCCAATTCCTTCACTGTGCACTTGCACGAGAAAGATCGGGCGGCCTTTGGTGACTTGGAGAAGCCCCTGATTGCGGAGTTAACCGAAGCAGCCAAGGAATACGCGGCTAGTGAGGATTATTCACTCCAGGGCGAAGTGAAGGTGGTTCTGTTCACTGATGCCACGTTGAAGCAGGGCAAGTTCACCGTCCATGCCGAGGTCAAGGCGTCTGCTGTGGCCGCCACGCCCGACGTTGCCGAGCCTGCCCCCGTTGCGCAAGCCCTTGCCGCGGTTGCGCCACCCGTTGTGCCCGTGCCGGCTCCCGTGGTGGCCTCGCCTACACCGCCTACACCGCCCACGGTGGCTACGCCATCGATTCCGCCCGTACCTGTGCCGACGGCCGCACCAGCCCCAGCCCCAGCCCCAGTGGCGAAGAAGACCACCCTGATCATGGGTGGCGGTTCTCGGATCGCCTTGAAGCCTGGGGTTGCCTCGATTGGTCGCTCGGCGGATTCCACGGTGCCGTTGAACGACTCCAACGTGAGCCGTCGTCACGCTGAGCTGCGCTCGCGCGGCGAGGGCGAGACCATGGAATGGGTAGTGGTCGACCTGGGCAGCACCAACGGCACATTGGTCAACGGGGTCAAGATCAGCGGTGAGCAAAAGCTGAAGCACGGCGACACCTTGGTGTTCGGCAGCAGCACGGCACGGTTCGAAGTGGCGTGACCCAACGGGTCGCCTTCCATGAGTGATCAACTCCTCACCACTCTCAAGATTGCGCTTCTTGCCGTCATCTACTTGTTCTTCGCCCGCGTCTTGTGGGCGGTGTGGACAGAGGTCCGCGTGCCCACTGCCCCTGGGTTGACTGCTCGCCAGACAAAGACAAAGGCCGGCACGAGCACTCCGAAGAACAAGGGCGGAAAGTCGGCCGATGCACCGCCCAGCAAGTTGTTGGTGGTTGAGCCGGCAGCCATGCGGGGCAGCGCCGTGAGCCTGGACAACGACATTGTCGTGGGTCGGGCCGAGGACTGCGAGGTCACCTTGGCCGACGATCCGTTTGTGAGCACACGCCATGCCCGGTTCTTTCAGCGAGACGGCATCTGGTGGGTCGAAGATTTGGGCAGCACCAACGGCACCTTGGTGAATGCGCAGCGCATCAGCGAAGCCCGCCAAATTCGGCGGGACGACAGGGTGCAAGCGGGCAGTGCCGTGTTTGAGGTTCACTAGTGGGTGACATGAAGATCACCCACGGCGCTGTCACCCATTCGGGGCAAGTGCGCACCGAGAACGAAGACGCCCTGTTGGTAGTGGGTCACCTGTATGTGGTGGCTGACGGCATGGGTGGACACAACGCCGGTGAAGTGGCCAGTGCCATGGCAATCAAGAGCCTGCAAGGTGCAGCGGCCAACATTGTCGACGAAGCAACGCTGAATGCAGCCTTGGACAAGGCGAACGAGGTCATCTACGAGGAGTCGATGACCAACCACGTGCACCACGGCATGGGTACAACACTTGCCGCGATGGTGGTCTTCACCGACACCGTCGTGGTGGGCAACGTGGGAGACGCCCGCATTTACCGTTGGCACGAGGGCAACTTGTCGCGGATCACCAAGGACCACAGCTACGTACAAGAACTGGTGGACGAAGGCGTCATTTCACTCGAAGAGGCCCGAGTGCACCCGCGACGCAACATCGTGACCCGAGCATTGGGAATCGATGGCGATGTTGAGGCATCGACGTCGACCCTGCCGATCACAGTTGGGGCTCGTTACGTGTTGTGCTCCGACGGACTCGTTGACGAAGTGACCGACGCGGAGATCGCCGCGATCCTGAATCGTCACTCGCAAGCACAAGCCGCAGCCGAAGCACTGGTTGCAGCTGCTAACGCCGCCGGAGGCCGCGACAACATCACAGTGATTGTCGTCGACGTTGCATCAAGTGACGGGCTCTCGGAGGCTTCCTCCGACTCACATCGCTCCGCTCAACGTTCGTCGGAGGAACCTCCTGCGCCCGCCACTATCGACACGGTGACATCCTCTCCGGGGGCCTCCGAGAGCCCGACTCCCGTTACCGCAACGGTGGCACCGCCTTCAGCGGCGACGACAAAGAAGAAGTTCGGGTTGGGCACCATTCTGTTTTGGACGGGGCTGGTGGGCATTGTGCTGGCGGTGCTGGTGGTGTTCGCGGCATACGGGCGCACGGGCTATTTCGTCGGCTACGACGGGCAAGACGTGGTGGTCTACAAGGGTCGGCCCGGTGGCGTTCTGTGGTTCGACCCGACGGTGGAGGCCAAGACCACATTGACCGAGAACGATCTGACCGATGAGCTTGCCGAAGAGATTGCGGCCAACCCAACGTTCAGCAATGCGGCATCGGCACAGAAGTACGTGAACGGTGTGCGTGACGAGGTGCAACCGATTCCCACCACCACGTTGCCCGAGATCACCACCACAACACAGGAAACCATTCCGTCGTCGACATCCACCACTTCGACAGTGCCGGACACCGGAGTGGACACCCCGACAACGACGGAGCAGTGAGCACCAAGTCGGTTCACGCGGTGCTGCGCCGGCGCAG
>JBILKS010000222.1:0-3237 GCA_044376595.1 Ilumatobacteraceae bacterium
CTGCTGCTTGAACGTGGGCGGCAACGCTTCCACGTGGCGGCACGAGAGGCTGAAACTCATGCCCCACGCGCACCAGGGCATTGGCCATGCTGATCACGGCCTTGCCGTACAGGGCGCTTTCGAACTCTTTCGCCGTTGTGGCAGCAGAATCCCACGGCGTGGCGATCACGACTACCTCGCAATCGGCAGCTTCCTGGTTTGTCCCTCCACGCACTGCCAACGCAAGCTCCGGCCACTCGGCACGCAGCGCCGCCGCCTTCTCCTCGGCTCGATCAGCGGATCGCGAACCGATGATCACCGGATATCCCACTGACGCAAGACGCGCGGCCAACGCCATACCGGCAGGCCCGGTTCCGCCGAGCATGCCCACCGTGAATCCCGACGCAGCCATGCGCCGAGCCTTGCACATTCGAGTGGGCCCGAGCGTGCTCGGACTCGCACGACTTCACGGCTGGACCCAGTGCGAGTGAACTACGGTCGACTGCATGGGAATACTCACAGGCAAACGCATCGTCGTCACCGGCGTCCTCACAGACGCGTCCTTGGCCTTCGGCGTGGCCAAGTTGGCGCAAGAAGAAGGAGCCGAAGTCATCCTCACCGGGGCTGGACGTGGCCTGTCTCTCACCGAGCGCACTGCACGCAAGTTGCCCCAACCCGCCTCCGTCTTCGAGTTCGATGTCACGAATGACGACCATGTTGCTTCGGTCCGCGACTCGGTGGCCAAGCAGTGGGATCGAGTCGACGGCGTGCTGCACTCCATCGGCTTTGCGCCGGCGGCATGCCTTGGTGACGACTTGATGGCGGCCACGTGGAACGACGTCTCGGTGGCCATCCAGATCTCCGCCTTCTCTCTCAAGACACTGGCCGAGGCATTCTCACCGCTCATGCCGAATGGCGGATCCTTCGTCGGACTCGACTTCGACAACACCGTTGCTTGGTCGGCCTACAACTGGATGGGTGTCGCCAAGTCGGCGTTCGAGTCCACCAACCGCTACCTCGCCAAGGAATTCGGCCCACGGGGAATTCGCTTCAACCTCGTTGCAGCGGGACCGATCCGAACCATGGCCGCAAAGTCCATTCCCGGCTTCGCCAAGTTCGAAGACGTGTGGGACGAACGTTCTCCACTCGGCTGGGACGTGAACGACGCCGTACCCGTGGCAAAGGCCTGCGTTGCGCTCATGTCGGACTGGTTCCCCGCCACCACCGGCGAGATGATCCACGTCGACGGCGGATATCACGCCGTCGGTGCCTGAAGTTTGCCTTCTTGAATTGTCTCGCGTGAATTGTCCCGTGTGAATCGCCTCGCGAACGAAGTCTCGCCTTACCTTCGCCAGCATCGCGACAATCCCGTCGACTGGTACGCATGGGGACCTGACGCCTTCGACGAGGCGCGCCGTCGTAACGTGCCGATTCTTCTTTCGGTCGGCTACTCCGCGTGCCACTGGTGCCATGTGATGGCCCACGAATGCTTCGAAGACGACGAAGTGGCGACGGCGATGAACGCCCAGTTCGTGAATATCAAGGTGGACCGCGAGGAACGCCCGGACATCGATGCCATCTACATGGAAGCTGTTCAGGCAATGACGGGTCGCGGTGGCTGGCCGATGACCGCATTCCTCACGCCCGATGCCAAGCCATTCTTCGGCGGGACCTATTTTCCGAAGGAGGCATTCCTACGGCTCATGGTCGCGGTCACCGACGTGTGGCTGAACCGTCGCGAAGACGTGGACACCAACGTCTAGGCACTGATGGATGCCATCTCGCGCAGTGAATCACTCCCGCCGTCGAGCACCGTTGCCGACCGATCAGTACTCGACGGGGCGATGTCCCATCTCGCATCGACTTTCGACGCGGAATGGGGAGGTTTCGGCTCGGCTCCCAAATTCCCGTCGACGATGAACATCGACCTTCTGCTGCGGAGCTGGGTCAGCACCGGCAACACTCGCGCCCGCGACATCGCCTGCACCACTCTCGATGCCATGGCATCGGGAGGGATGTATGACCACATCGGCGGCGGATTCGCCCGCTACTCGGTGGACGAGCAGTGGCTGGTCCCGCATTTCGAGAAGATGCTCTACGACCAAGCCTTGCTGGTGCGCGCCTACTCGCACGCAGCTGCAGCCACGGGCGAGGCGCGCTACGCACGCGTGGTGCGAGAAACCATCACCTACGTGTTGGACGATCTGACTCACCCCGACGGCGGCTTTTACTCCGCCGAGGACGCCGATTCGCAAGACATCGCCGGTGACATGCACGAAGGCTGGTTCTACACGTGGACACTTGCAGAAGTGCGCGCGGCACTCCCCCCGCATCTCGTCCAACCTGCTCTCAACTGGTACGCCATGGGAGACGACGGAAACTTCGAGGGTCGCAACATTCCGACCCGACACATGCATCGGGGGGACCTCGAACGCCCTGCCGAAGTCGAAGAAGCCCGCCGACTGTTGTTTGCCGCCCGCGCACGGCGTCACCGTCCGTTGCGCGACGACAAGGTGATCACCGAATGGAATGCCTACATGTTGTCGTCGTTGGCCGAGGCGGCACTGCTGTTCGACGAACCGCTCTGGCGCGATGCCGCACTACACAATGCCGAGTTCCTGTTGCGAGAGTTGCGCGACTCCTCGGGCAAATGGCTGCGCGCTTGGCACGAGTCGGGCTCGCCACGAGCACGTCATGCGGCGCTTGCCGCCGATCTTGCCGCCTTGGTCGACGCATTCGTTCGCGTAGGCGAGGCCAGCGGTCAATCCCGATGGCTCGACCACGCAGTCGCCGTTGCAAACGCGCTGCTCGACAACCACTGGGACCCCGAAAGAGGAGGTCTCTTCACCACGGCCAACGACGCCGAGCAACTCGTCGCCCGCCAGAAAGACGTGCTGGACAACGCCACGCCCTCGGCCAACTCCACCGCGGCAGCGGCCCTCTTGCGACTGGCCGCCCTCACCGGTGAGACTCGATTCGCCCACCACGCGGAGCGCATCCTGCAGTTGCTCGATTCGGTGATGCGCCGGATGTCCGGCGCCGCAGGCAATGCTCTCGGCGCACTCGACACATATCTCCACGGCGTCACCGAGGTGGTGGTCCCCGGCAGTCTCGGAACCTTCGGTGCGGTGTACCGCGAGACGTGGCGGCCGCGAGCCGTGTTGGCTTGGGGAGACCCGGCCGCCGGCCCGCTGTGGGAGGGCAGAACACTGGGTCATGCCTACGTGTGCACTGGCCATGTGTGCCTCAGCCCCAGCA
>JBILKS010000015.1:0-10300 GCA_044376595.1 Ilumatobacteraceae bacterium
AACAAAGGCACGTCGAGTTCTTCGGCCAGTTCTTCTCCTCCACCCGAACCGAAGATTTCGTATTTCTTGCCGTCGTCTCCCGTGAACCACGACATGTTCTCGATGACGCCGCGCACCGGCAGATTCACCTTGGCAGCCATGGCGGCAGACAAACGCGCCACCTTCTGGGCCGCGGGCTGTGGCGTGGTGACCACGAACACTTCGGCACGTGGGAGATACTGGCTGAGGCTGAGCGCAATGTCGCCGGTACCCGGAGGCATGTCGACCAACAAGAAGTCGGGTTCGTCCCAGTAGACGTCGGTGAGGAACTGCTCGAGAGCCTTGTGCAACATCGGCCCGCGCCAGATGACCGCCTGCCCTTCGGGCACGAAGTAGCCGATGGAGATGCAGCGCACTCCGTACGACTCGGGTGGCAGCAACATCTGATCGATGACCACCGGATCGCGATCTGCTCCAAGCATGCGGGGAATGGAGAATCCGTAGATGTCGGCATCGACGATTCCCACCGAGTGTCCACGTGCCGCGAGCGCGACAGCCAGGTTGGTGGTGACACTGCTCTTGCCCACGCCTCCCTTGCCGGACGAGATGAGCAACGGCCGCGTCTTCGACCCGGGCTGGGCGAACGGAATCGCTCGTCCCTCGGCATGGCCGTGGGCGGGCTGGCTTCCTGCGGTGGATGCGGCATCACCGTGCACCACCTGACGCACGAAAGCGCGTTCTTCGTCGTTCATCACGTCGAACTTCAGAGCCACACCGGAGACGCCGGGACGCGACTCAAGCGCATCGGTGACACGATTTTGAATCTCGTTGCGCAAGGGGCATCCGGCCACTGTGAGCACCACGGTGAGCGACACGTGTCCGTCGGAAGCAACCACCACATCACGCACCATGCCCAAGTCGACGATGGAACGATGCAGTTCGGGGTCGTGCACCGGACGCAGGGCTTCGATCACATCTTGAACAGCGGGGGCCTGGGTCATTGGGTACTCACTTCGTCGCTTTTTGGAGGGGTTCGTCGCCGACTGCGGGTATTTGCACTACGGCGATAGGTAGAATACCCCTATGTCCGCTGAGCGCGTCATTCAAGACAGCCAAATCTCCGCGGGATCGTTCACTGCAACCGTGAGCGCCATCACCTCGGCCTTCGGTGATCCCACCCGCCGTGCGGTCTATCTCTTCGTTCGCGAGCATTCGGTCGACGGCAACAACCACGGTGTCACTGCCGTACAGGTTGCCGAACAGTTCGATCTTCATCCCAATGTGGCACGCCATCATCTCGACAAGTTGGCCGCGGGTGGTTATGTCGAGGCCGCCGTGGAAAAGCCATTGGGTGGCGGCGCCGGACGGCCGTCCAAGCACTATCGCTCTGTTGGGCCCTCGCCGCTCGAAACGGCCGTGCGCAGCGACGACCTGGTGCTCAGTCTCTTGGGCAAGGCACTCGACCTTCTCCCCCGCGACCAAGCCGAAGTCATGGCAGAAGAAGTTGGCGCGCAGTACGGCCGGGCACTTGCCGGCGGATTGGTCGGTACCGACATCACCACTGGTCAGCGCTCTCTGCGCACCGCGATGCAGGCCGTGGCCGACGCTCTCACCGCACACGGCTTTGCGGCACATGCCGACCAACGCAACAACCAGTTGCGCATCGTCAACAATCATTGCCCGTTCGGCGACGTCGCCATCGAGCACCCAGTGATCTGCGCAGTCGACCGCGGCATGGTCAAGGGAATGCTGGGCGCACTGTACGGCGACACGTCACCCGAGTTGCAGGCCTCGCTGCCTCAGGGCGACACCTTCTGCGCAACCACTGTGTGACCTGACAACCTTCGGGTCAGTCGCCCCAGAAGCGTTGCTCGAGGAACGGGTCTCCGTACATGTTGTATCCGTTGCGCTCCCAGAAACCGGGTGCGTCACCGGCACGCAGTTCAAGGCCTCGAAGCCACTTCGGCGACTTCCAGAAATACAGATGGGGCACCAACAGGCGCACCGGACCACCGTGGATCGGTTCGATGGCTTCGCCCTCGTATTCGTAGACCACCAGCGACTCGTCGCGTGTCACATCTTCCAGCGGAAGATTGGCCGTGTATCCGTATTCGGCGTGCCCCATGAAATGCGTGGCGCCGGATTGCACACCGGCGCGGGCAAACAGATCGCTCACCTTTACCCCTCGCCAACGAGTGTCGAACTTCGACCACTTGGTGACGCAATGAATGTCGGTGACCAACTCGACGCTGGGAAGCTCGGTGAGTTCTTCGAAGCTCAGCGTGTATTCGTTGTCGACCATGCCGAAAACGCGCAGGTTCCACTCGCCGGGCTGGTACTCGGGGACGTCACCGACGTGCAGAACAGGAAAGCGATCCGTGAGGTACTGCCCAGGTGGCAGTCGGTCCGGGTCGAAGCCCGCTTTGACGACGTCGTCTCGATTGCGTTCGAAGAATCCCACGGTGACAGTCTCACCCCGCAGCTTCGACCTCGGCAACTACTGCGTCGACAAAACTCTTCACTTCTGCGGGCGGATCCGAGGCCTCGCACTTGGCCAAGGCCTTTCGTGCCGTGGTGAGGTCGTTGGCGAACCGGAAGCTCACGATGCCGAGGAAACAGTGCGCATCGGGATAACTGTCGTCGAGCAGAGTTGCGCGACCCAAACCGATGATGGCGGTCTGCACCGCCACATCGCGCACGTCCTCGGCCGCATCCCTTGCTGTGAGTGCCAGAAGCCACGACCTGTAGGTGAGAGCCTCGACATTGTCGGGGTTGGTCTTCAGGATGTCGCTGTACAAGCGAATCGCGGCGATCGGATCGGAGAAGTTCAGTTGTCGCGCCTGGGCCAGCAAGGACGCCGTGGTGTCGGGCATACCTCCCGTTGCGGTGGCCCCGGGAAGACGCTGTCCGCTGTTCCGCGCAACCAACACGCCAAGACCGACGGCCAACAATCCCACCAGTCCCAAAACAACGACACGTCGTTTCCACGGAGATTGCGTGTTTCCCTTTTCCGGCATCTCGATCGCCGTGTCGGGATCCGGTTGCTCGCCGCTCAACTGCCGCAGGATGTCGGCCGTGCGCTTGACGTAGCTGCTCTTCAGCGTCTCGTAGTCCGCATCGTCGATGTCTCCCGCTTCGCGTTCCTTTTCGAGGTCCCGCAAAGACGCCACCAGAAAGTCCCGCTCTTCTTCGAGTGCGGCTCGCTGCGCGTCAGTCATCGCGCATCTCTTTTTCGACCAGGGCTACGTCGGCGGCGGTGGCGCTCTGCTCAGCCTCGTCGCGCCACTTGCGGAAGGCCAGTCCAAGACCACCGAAACCCAGCACCAATGCCACCACCGGGAGAATCCACACGAGCGAATCAACCCCCTCGGCCCGGGGAAGCAACAGACTCCCTGGAAAGCGATCCTCGATGTAGGCGACGATCTGGTCGTCGGTCTGCTGGGCAGCGGCCACTTGACGCGCGATTTCGTTGCGAATCGCCTCGGCCGCGGGCGCCCGACTCACGTAGATGCTTTCGCCGTCGCACGTGGGACACGCAAGACGTTGCGAGATCACATCGATACGTTCCGCCTGCGTGGATGGGCCCGCTTCACGCAACACGCCGAACGTCAACAGGGCCACCACCACGACTCCCATCGCCCCCCACACCGGCCACGACTTGAGCCACTGAGTCGTCTCACGCTTCACGACGCCGCCTTCATTGCGTCGATACGCCCAGTGAGGTCGGCGCTGGTGACTTCACCCGCGTAACGCAATCTCACGAAACCGGCCGGATCGATCACCCAGGTTTCGGGAACTCGAGCCACGCCGAAAGACACGGCGATGGTGCCGTCGGGGTCGCGAACTTTCGGCCAGTCCCCACCGTTCTTTGCGAAGAATGCCGCCACCGCATCATCGGTGTCGTCGTTGACCACTGTCACCAGTTCGGCGCCGTCGGCAATCTTCGCCTGCTCGCCTTCGAACTTCACGAGTTCGGGATGCTCGTTGATGCAGGGCACACACGTGCTGTTGAAGAAGTTCAGCACCACCCACGACCCTTTGCGCCGCGAGAGATCGAACTCGCCACCGCCGACAAGGTTCGACATCACCGACGGTGCCGGATTGCCGAGCAGCGGCGACGAGATGTCGGTGTCGGTACGCGGCTTCGACACGGCAAGAACCACGAAGAATGCGCCGACAACCACGGCCACGACGACGGCCACGTTCCGCGCAACACGGCGTGATGCCATCTCAGACACCTGCCTCGTCGGACACCACGGTGGCAATGGGGGCCGATGTCGGATCGGTGGGGCGTCGACGACGCTTTCCGGGGAACGCGGCAAGAATCGTGCCCACTCCCATGAGACCGGCTCCGATCCACATCCACAAGATCAATGGCTTGATGTACACCTTGACTCGAGCGGTGCCGGAATCCATCTTCACCGGTGGTTCGAGTGTGAGATACAGGTCGTAGACCCACGTCGTTTTCACCGACGGCGTTCCCACGTTCATTCCCATGTTGGTGAACTTCGTGATCGCCGGCGCGTAGGCCTGACCACCATCGATCGACACCAGTGCCTTCACAGCGGTGCTGCGCGCGTCGACTTCTTCCTCGAAGCCGACCAACTCGAATGTGTGCCCGCCGAAACTCGCCGGCACGCCCTTTTCCAGACGCAGGTCTTGAGAGCGCGTGTAGGAATTCGATGCCGCAAGCGCAACTGCGATGAGGATGACACCGAGGTGGACGATCATGCCGCCGTTGGCACGACCCACCAGACCCCGCCATCCCTGGCGACGCGTGGCCAGCACAACTTGTCGCAAAGCCGCGCCTGCCGCGAATCCACCCAGCGTGAATGCCAGCAGCGGTGACAGCCCACCCGCACCCACCGCAAGGCTGACAACCAGCGCGGCGATTCCGCACCATGCCGGCCAGAAGAGTCGGTCGCGCAACAACTCACCCGACGCCTTGCGCCATGGCAAGACGGGTGCGATGCACATGAGCGCCAGCATCGCTATACCAATCGGAGTTGACATCGAATCGAAGAACGGTTCGGCCACCGAGATCTGGCGATCCTGAAGAGCCTCGACGATCAGCGGAAACACGGTTCCCAGTAGAACCACGAATGCAAAGACGCTGAACAAAACGTTGTTGGCGAGGAACGCACCTTCGCGGGAAACCGGCGAATCGATTGCGCCGGGCGAGCGCAACTCGTCACCTCTCCAGGCGATGAGCCCGAGCGACACTGCCACGACGATGCCAAAGAACGTGAGGAGAAACGGCCCGATGCCACTTTCGCTGAATGCGTGCACGCTGTTGACGATGCCGGAGCGCGTGAGGAACGTGCCAAGGATGGTGAGGCTGAAGGTGGCCAGGAGCAACGAGAGATTCCACACCCGCAACATGCCGCGGCGTTCTTGCACGAGCACCGAGTGGATGTACGCCGTGCCCGTAAGCCACGGCAAAAGACTGGCGTTCTCCACCGGATCCCACGCCCACACGCCCGACCAGCCGAGCACTTCGTAACTCCACCATCCGCCGAGAATGATGCCGATCGACAGAAAGCCCCATGCGAAGAGTGTCCACCTCCGCGTTTCGAGCAACCATCCCTCGCCTACTCGACCCGTGACAAGTGCGGCGATCGCAAAAGCAAACGGCACGGTGAAACCGACGTATCCCAGATAGAGAATCGGCGGGTGAAACATCACGAGGATGTGGTTCTGCAACAACGGGTTGGGTCCCGGCCCGTCGGTGACACCCGGAGCACCCTCGGCAAAGGGATTCGCCGGACCGAAACTGAGAAGGAAGAAGAACACGGTGACGATGAACATCACCGCCATTGCCCACGAAATCATCGGATCGTTCATCTTCTTGCGGTACCGCCACGCCACCACAGCGAGTGAAATGCCGAGAGCGAGGATCCACAAGAGAATCGAACCTTCGAGAGCACTCCACACCGCGGCAAAGTTGTAGAAGGCAGGCGTGGACCGCGATCCGTGGTCTTGTACGTACTGCAAGGAAAAGTCGCGCGTGATCATGGCGTATTCCATTGCCGCCATGGCTGCAAATGCCGCCGCAAATGCGAGTCCTGCAAAACGCGGGACGAGTCGTGCGGTGCGCATCTGCTGCCCGGAAGCAGCCTCGCGGGCCGACACAATGGATGCCACAGCACCGAATGCGGCGGCGATGATGCCCACCAAGAGCGCGGCGCGCCCGAGTGGCCCCGCGAGTCCGTCGTTCATGCCTGGTCGTTCCTCGGCGTGTCTCGACTTTCGATCTGGTTCATCAGCCGGCGCTGCTCACTTCTTCGCTGCAGGCGGCATCTTCAGCTTCGTCGATGCGCGTGGCATTCTCTGCCACATAGGTGTTCGAGTGCTTCACCTCGATGCGGTCACTCAACAACAGACCGTTGGCCAAACGTCCGTGTGCCACAACGGGAATGCATTCTTGGAATACTCCACCCGGGTCACCGTCGTAACGAACATCGATGCGCTTGTCGTTGAACGTGAGCGCAAACGTGGTGACACCGGCAGCCTGCTTGAGACTTCCCTCTTCCACTGCACCTTGAACGCGCAGACGACGATCTCCCTCGCAGCCGCTGCGTACACCCACTTCGTCAACGTTGCAGTAGTAGTCGATGGCCGACGTGAGAAAACGTGTGACAATCACGCCACCGAACCCGAGCACCACAACCAGCAACAGCACGGGCTTCCACCGGCGTTTCTTCTTTGCAGTTGCCGACTCGGCTCGATCCCGCGGCGTCAGATCCATTCCCTCAGGACCTACGTCTGTGTTCTCAGGACCTACGTCTGTGTTCTCAGGACCTACGTCTGTGTTTTCAGGACCTACGTCCATGGCTTGTCCTTCGGGTCGACGAGGGGGTCGAGGCGACGCGCCTGGCGGGCCGTGCGCCAGGCGTAGATGGAGATGGCGCCAATCGTGAGCACCCAGCTCAAGAGAATGAACTCAACGTGATCCACTGACTCCACCTTCGCTCCGACGAATCGCAACGGCAGCGTCGATGCCCCCGATCTCCACTGCATCGGCCATGGCCAGTACGCGTTGGCGATGCAACACCAACCACACGAACGTGGCAGTGAACACCGCCACACCGAAGAGCAGCGAGAACAACATCAGTCCGTCCATCGTCACGTCGCCGTTCGGACGCAGAACCGATGCCTCTTGATGCAACGACCGCCACAGCACCACACTGAAGTGCACCAGCGGAATCTCGAGCACGGCCAGCAGAGCCACCACCGCCGAGCGCTTGGCTCGCTGCTGATGAGTACCGCCGAGGCCGCGAACCGCCAGGTAGCCGATGTACGTGACGAAAAGGAACGCCGTGGTTGTGAGTCGTGGATCCCACTGCCAATAGGTACCCCACGTGATGCGACCCCAAAGACTTCCGGTCACCAAGGTGAGCCCCATGAACATCACACCCACTTCGGCGGACGCCCCGGCCACACGATCGAACGTGAGTGAGTGTTGCTTTCCCCACAAATAGGCCCCGGACGACAGAGCCGTCACCACGAAGGCGAGATACGCGACCCATGCCGTGGGGACGTGGACGTACATGATGCGAACAGTGCTGCCCTGCACAACGTCTTCGTCGGTGAAGAACAGACCCAACATGGCCAGGAGTGTCATCGAGGCCAGCACGGCGATGCCCAACTTCACAGATGCTGGGGTGCGCGTCGGCGGGCGCGTCGGCGCGGGCTGGGTGGTGGATGAGAGAGAGGTGTTCATCGCGGGGAGTTGGTCACTCGTCGGTGAGAGCGCCAAACCCAAGTGTTCCACCAAATAGGAACAGTGCGCCAAACACACCCAGGAGTCCCATCCAGGCCCACCCCTCCCGCAGTGGGGTGCCGTCAGAACCAAAAGCAGCCTCGGTGGCCCTCGTGGCCGCGATGAGGACTGGAGCAACAGCGGGCAACAAGAGCAATGGCAACAGGGTTTCTCTCCCCCGGCCTCCAACGCTGAGGCCGCCGTACAGCGCCCCCATTGCCGCCAAGCCGACCGACGCCAGAATTGCGGTTGTGACCATCAACACAGCGCCCCCAACGGAAAGACTCACCTGATAGAGGACCAGAGCAAGAATCACCAGCACGGTTTCGAACAACACCAACTGGGCCGTGAGCGCTGCAACCTTGCCGAGAAACACCCCTGCCGGCGGCAGCCCGGCCACGCGCAGGGCATCGAGTGCATTGTCCGCCGACTCAACGGCGAAGGTGCGCTGCACCACGATGATGGAAGAGAACAACGTTGCCAGCCACACCAGACCGGGTGCCACCCGTTGAAGAATGCCGTCGTTGTCCAAGGCAAAGGCAAAGAGCACCATGACGATGCCGGCAAAGGGCAACACCTGGTTAGCCACCACCTTGCTGCGTCGTTCGATCCGCAAATCCTTGGCCGCAACTGCGCGGGCCACTTTGCTCACGGATGGTTTGCTCACGGCAGATCACCCGATTCGACAACGACACCGCCGGCAACCTCCACGCGTCGTGTTGCCAGAGAGCCTGCACGCTCCAACTCGTGCGATGCCACGATGACGGTGGCACCGGCCGACGCTGCCTCGCGCAACACCGCGTCGATCTCGTCGCGCCCGTCTGCATCGAGGCCTGCGTGTGGCTCGTCCAACAACCACAGCGAAGCGCGTCGCACCACCATCACTGCAAGCGCAGTGCGTCGCTTCTGGCCAGACGACATCTTTGCCACGGGGGTTTCGAGCAGGCGCGAGGTCAAACCCATGCGTTGTGTCGCCGAAGAGATCTCTTTGCTCGATGCACCCACCACACTGCCCCAGAACGACAGGTTCTCGCCCGCGCTGAGGTCGAGGTACAAACCGTTGCTGTGTCCGAGAAATCCCACGCGTGAACGCACCAGGTCACGTTCGGTAGAAACGTCATGCCCCAACACCTTGGCCTCGCCGCGAGCCACCGGCACCAAGCCTGCGCAAAGACGCAGCAACGTGGTCTTGCCCGCACCGTTCGCGCCTTGCACCAAAAGGATCTCGCCCGTCTCGACGCTGAGGTTGGCACCGGCGAGCGCAGGGAACGCACCGAGAAGAACCACCGCATCGCGAATGGTCACAGCTGGCGTTGTCACATGTCCGACGCTACAGAGCGCCGACTCTTGGGCCCAACGCCCCAGTAACGTCAGGCGCTGATGAAGGCCCGCGTTCGATCAGTCGTCAACACGATCATCGGGGTGACGGGCAAGACATTGGTGTGGGCGGGGCTTCTCCTCCTTGGCTTGGTTGCCTACCAACTGTGGGGAACCGGCCTCGAAACCCAGCGTGCTCAAGACCGCCTCGAAAGAGAGTTCGAAGAAATCCTGGCCACGGTCAACGCAGCGCCTCCGACACGTGCAGAGTCGCCCACCGACACCGGTGTCACATCCGGGGTCACGCCCCCCGTTACCGCACCAAAGCGACCCACCAAGGCGTTGGCACTCATTCGTATTCCCACCGCCGGAGTGTCTGACATCGTGGTGAACGGCGTGTCGGCGTCGGCACTGCGACAAGGCCCCGGCCACGTTCCCGAAACACCACTGCCGGGGCAACCGGGAAACAGTGCGATCGCCGGGCACCGCTCGTCCTACGGAGCTCCGTTCGGGGATCTCGATCGTGTTCAAAAAGGCGACGAGGTGTTCATCACGACGCTGAAGGGCCAGTACACCTACACCGTGACGGGGGTCGAGATCGTCAAGCCGTCACGCACCGACGTGATGACGACAACGTCGAAGAAGTCGACCCTCACGCTCATCACGTGTCATCCGCGGTACAGCACCGACAAGAGACTCATCGTGCACGCCAAGCTGACGAGCTCAGAAGCTCCGGTTGCATCCAGTACCACGATTCCTGCGATGACAACCCCAGAGACCGTGATTCCCGAAGATGTGATTCCCGAGACTGTGATTCCCGAAGATGTGATTCCAGAACCCGCGACGCCGGAAGCAGAGATCGCTCTCGCCGCCATTCCCATTGACGAAATCGACGGCTGGTTCAGCGACACCGATGCCATTCTTCCCACGGTTCTGCTCGGACTTCTCCTGGCAGCCGTGGCTGTTGCCACGTATCTGGCGCGAACCGCATTGATCAAGCGAGGCAAACGACCCGTCGTTGCGCGAGTGATCACCTTCGGCCTGGCTGCAGTGCCATTTCTCATCACCCTCTTTTTCTTCTATCGATTTTTCAATCTTCTGCTGCCTGCCAGCAGCTGAATGTCAGCGACCCGTGAATCGCGGGCGCCGCTTCTCCAGAAAGGCGGTTCGCCCTTCCACTGCATCGTTGCTGGCCCAGGCTCGCGCACGCAGTTCTTCGAAGTTGGCATCCGCAGTGAGTTG
>JBILKS010000223.1:0-3206 GCA_044376595.1 Ilumatobacteraceae bacterium
ACTTTTTGACGATGCATCGTCGTGACGGCGAAGGAATTGCCACGGCGGAGTTGGTGGAACCCACGCCCTCTCCGTGGGACGATTGCTTCACTGGGATGCGTCACCCGCCGCGACTTCGCGTGAACGGCATCGAGCTCGAGTTGGTCAGCGACTGTTCACACTGGGTTGTCTACAACGAACCCACCCACGGGGCCTGTATCGAACCGCAGTCGGGTCCACCCGACATGTTCAACACGTTTCCCGCTCGCGAGTTGGACGTTGTTGCACCGGGACGCCCGCTGACGCGCCACTTCACCATTGCGTTCAGAGGTCGAACGACATGACAGTGATCGGTATGCCGCCAAAAGTGCGCTCTTCCTCGATCGCCCAACCCAGACCGAGGTACCAAGCCGAACGGTCTTCCGTCCAGAGGTAAATCTTTGGGATTCCCATGCTGCGACACCGATCAAGTGCTGCTCGCAGCAGGTGCAATCCACGACCCTGGCCGCGGCGATCAGCCCTGACAATCAGTGCGGCAATCCAGGGTGTGTACTGTTCGGCGTCGGTGAGGTCATCGCGCTCGACGATGGCCACGGAGCCGAAGAACTCGCCCTCCTCGAATCCCGCCAGAACGACAGGGAGCCGCCCCCGGTTGTCGTCGAACCAGTCGCCGTAGAAAGACGTCCAATCGGCGTGATCGAAGGAGGGAAACGACGGTGCGTAGAAGTCGATCTGCCAGGTGATCAGTTCCTCGGTGAGCACTCGGTCGTGGGGCAACTCCCGAATCTCGATGGGCCCTGAAAGTCGTGACACGTCGCCACATTAGGGTGGGTCCCGAATCGCACACATAGATGTCGCACATATAGATATGGAGTGAGTTGTGAAAGTCCCGTTGACCATCGTCGATCATCTGCGCCGCGCCGAGCAGGTGTACGGCGATCGCATTGCGGTGGTCGATGAACCCGACCAACCGGCGGCGTCGTGGGGCACGCTCACGTACAGCGAGGTTGCCACCCGCGCCCGTGCGCAAGCGGCGGCACTCGACGAGATGGGGGTTCCGCACGGCGCCCGCGTGGCAATGGTCAGCCAGAACTCCGCACGGCTCTACACCAGCTTCTTCGGTGTGAGCGGATTTGGGCGAATTCTGGTGCCCGTCAACTTTCGCCTGGTGGCCGAAGAAGTGAAGTACATCGTCGAGCACAGCGGTGCAGAGGTGTTGATCATCGACCCCGAACTTGAAGAGTCGCTTGCTTCCGTTCAGGCACGGCACCGGTTCGTCATTGGAGCCGACTCCGACAAAGCGCTGTACAAGTACGACACCGTGCCGGTTGCATGGCAACCCGACGAAGACATGACGGCCACCGTCAACTACACCAGCGGCACAACGGCGCGACCCAAGGGTGTGCAACTCACCCACCGCAACTTGTGGATCAATGCCGCCACGTTCGGGTGGCAGATGGGTGTCAACGATCGCGACGTGTACCTGCACACGCTTCCGCAGTTCCATTGCAACGGCTGGGGCATGGTCTATGCCGTCACGGGCATGGGCGGACAGCACGTCATCCTGCGCAAGATCGATGGTCCCGAGATTCTGCGCCGAGTGGAACAGCACAACATCACCATGCTCTGTGCCGCACCAGCCGTGATCAACATGGTTCTGGATGCGGCCGAAACATGGGCCGGCCCGGTGCCGGGTCGCGATCGCGTTCGCATCGTCGTGGCCGGGGCACCACCTCCCACACGCACCATCGAGCGAGTGGAAACGGAGTTGGGCTGGGAGTTCGCCCAAATCTACGGACTCACCGAAACGTCACCGCTGCTCACGATGAATCGCGGCCGCGCCGAGTACGACCACCTCTCCCCCGCCGAACGGGCAGCGAAGTTGGCGGCTGCCGGAGCGCCGGCCATCGGCGTGGAGATCACGGTCGATGCCGAGGGCGAGGTACTGGCCCGCAGCAACGTGGTGATGGCTGGCTACTGGAATCAACCCGAGGAAACGTCGAAGGCCATCGTCGATGGTTGGTTCCACACCGGCGACGGCGGCTCGGTGGGCGACTACCACCACGTCACCATCTCCGACAGGAAAAAAGACGTCATCATCTCGGGCGGCGAGAACGTGAGTTCGATCGAAGTCGAAGATGCACTTTTCTCACACCCCGACGTTGCCGAGGTTGCCGTGATCGGCATACCCGACGAAAAATGGGGTGAACTCGTGATGGGACTCGTGGTGAAAACCGCCGGCTCGACACTCACGCAAGACGAGTTGATTGCTTACACCAAGACCAAGCTCGCGGGATACAAGTGCCCGAAGCGCATCGAGTTCCGCAATGAGCTGGCTCGCACGGCAACTGGCAAGCTGCAGAAGTTCAAACTCCGCGAAGAGTTCTGGGCCGGCCAAGAACGCAAAGTGAACTGACGAAGTACACCAACGATTATCTGGGAGGAAACATGACTTATCGCGTGATCCAGTGGGGAACCGGCAACGTCGGTCTTGCATCGCTCAAGGCGCTGCTGCGCCACGCCGACTACGAGTTGGTGGGCTGTTACGTGGCAACGCCAACGAAAGCCGGACGAGACGCCGGGGAGATTGCCGGTGGCGAACCGTGCGGTGTGATTGCCACCAACAGCATCGATGAAATCCTGGCACTCGACGCCGACATCGTGATGCACATGCCTTTGTCGGCTGCGCAGGTCAACGAAGACCCCGACAAAGACACCAAAGACATCTGCGCGTTGTTGCAGAGCGGCAAGAACGTGGCGACAACGGTGGGTTACGTCTACCCCAAGGCGTACGGCCGCGATGTACTGGCTCGTTTGGAGAATGCGTGCGCCGAAGGTGGTGTGTCCTTGCACGGAACCGGCGTGAACCCGGGCTTCATGGCAGAACTCGTGCCGTTGATTTTCTCGTCGCATTGCTCGAGCATCACCTCGGTGTTGGTGCGCGAAAGTTCCGACTTCTCTTTTTACCCGTCGCCACAGATCATCTTCGACGTGATGGGTTTCTCTTTCGATCCCGAAAAGTACGAAGCCCACACCGCGAGATACCGCAAGTGGTTGAGTGGCCTGTTCGAAGAGAGCGTTCTGATGATGGCCGACGGTCTCGGCCTGGAGCTCGACGAGTTGACCGTGGAATCGGAGGTCGAATTGGCGAGCGAAGATCTCACAATTGCCGCAGGGCTGGTTCCCAAGGGAACGGTCGCCGGCCAGCGCTGGGAATGGTGTGGCGT
>JBILKS010000225.1:0-3199 GCA_044376595.1 Ilumatobacteraceae bacterium
CTTGACCGAACGTTTGTTCGTAACTACAGTGCTGTTGTTCGAACAGCCCGTGTGACACCCGAGTTTTACAGTGCCGCACACACTCACCGAAATATCCCAGCCAACAATCAGGTGCTTTGCCCCCAGGGGCCGTTCCTCGATCCAAGTCATCCAGACGAATCCCAGACGAATCTCCAGAACGAATCCCCAGAACGAATCCCACAAGGGATCCAGAGAAAGGTTTTCCCATGAGCAGCAACCCCGGCAATGATCGCGACAAGGCCCTCGACGCAGCCCTCGCCCAAATCGACAAGCAGTTCGGCAAGGGATCCATCATGCGCATGGGCGAAAAGGGCTCCATGGCTATCGAGGCCATCAGCACCGGCGCCATCCCGCTCGATATCGCGCTGGGAGTGGGCGGCTTGCCCCGCGGTCGCGTTGTCGAAATCTATGGCCCGGAATCCTCGGGTAAGTCCACGCTTGCCATGCACGCTGTGGCCGAGGCCCAGCGCAACGGCGGTATTTGCGCCTACATCGATGCCGAGCACGCCATGGACCCGGTCTATGCCCGCGCCATCGGCGTCGACATCGACCAGCTGCTCATCTCGCAGCCCGACACCGGCGAGCAGGCACTCGAAATCGCCGACATGTTGATTCGCTCGGGTGCGCTCGACGTGGTGGTCATCGACTCGGTGGCCGCACTCACGCCGCGTGCCGAAATCGAAGGAGAAATGGGCGACTCCCACGTGGGTCTCCAGGCCCGTCTCATGAGCCAAGCGTTGCGCAAGATCACCGCCAACCTCAACAAGACCAACACCATCGCCATCTTCATCAACCAGCTGCGCGAAAAGATCGGCGTCATGTTCGGCTCTCCCGAAACCACTCCTGGCGGCCGTGCGCTCAAGTTCTACTCGTCGGTTCGTCTCGACATTCGTCGTATCGAGTCGTTGAAAGATGGCGCCGAGGTCGTGGGCAACCGCACCCGCGTCAAAGTGGTCAAGAACAAGGTCGCACCACCCTTCCGTCAGGCCGAGTTCGACATCATGTATGGCAAGGGCATCAGCCGCGAGGGCGCGTTGCTCGACATGTCGGTCGAGCTGGGTATCGCCAAGAAGTCCGGTGCATGGTTCACCTACGAAGGTGAGCAGTTGGGCCAGGGACGCGAGAACGCCAAGAACTTCCTCACGGCCAATCCCGAGATCATGATGGAGATGTCCGACAAGATCCGCACCGCCGCCGGACTCAACGGTCCAACCGAGGAGTTCACTCCGGCCGACGAAGAACCCATCGAACTCGACTAACTCCACCGTCGAGAGCGATTCTCCGACACGCAGCTGCCACTGTTTTTCGGAGAACATCATGCGACCCGGGCCCTTGCGGCTCGGGTCGTGTGCATTTCTGGCAAGGTTTTCCCACCTTCACGGTGGGCTGCATCGGTAGCCTGAAGATCGTCATGGCCGCAAAGTACGTAGTGCGCACCCACGGGTGTCAGATGAACGAGCACGATTCCGAGCGCATTGCCGGATTGCTCGAGGCCGACGGCTACACCGAGGCTGCCAACGACGACGAAGCCGATGTGATCGTGGTCAACACGTGCTGCATCCGTGAAAACGCCGACATGCGCTTGTATGGGCAGTTGGGATGGCTGAAGTCGTGGAAGGACGAGGCCCCCGGCCGCCAGATCGTGGTGGCGGGATGTCTGTCGCAGAAAGACAAGGACACGGTTCTGAAGAAGGCCGGCTGGGTCGACGTGGTGATGGGTACGCACAACGTGCATCGCACAGTTGATCTGTTGAACCACGCGCGTCAGAACGGCCCAATCGTCGAGATTCTCGACGAAGCGGTGATCGACGACCACGCACTGTTCCCCAGTGCGCTGCCCGCAAAGCGCGAGACCACCTTCAACGCATGGGTCACCATCCAGATCGGCTGCGACAACTCATGTGCGTTTTGCATCGTGCCGGCCGTGCGCGGCAAGGAGATTTCTCGGCCTCTGTCCGAGATCGTCGACGAGATTCGTTCGCTCGCCCAGAGTGGCGTCACCGAGGTGACGTTGCTCGGTCAGAACGTGAACTCGTACGGACGCGATCTTGCACTTGACGCACGGCGTCAGGGCGCAGACCAGCGCATCAGACCCATGTTTGCCGAGTTGTTGGAAGCGGCTGGCTCGATCGAGGGCATTCGCCGTGTGCGTTTCACCAGCCCGCATCCGAAAGACATGCGGCCCGAGACGTTTGCCGCGATGGCCAACACGTCGGCAGTGTGCGAACACCTGCACTACCCATTGCAGTCGGGAAGCGACACGGTGCTTGCGGCCATGCATCGTGGCTACACAGCGCAGCGCTATCTCGAGCGACTCGCCGAGGCGCGCCGCGTGGTTCCCGACCTTGCGGTCACCAGCGACATCATCGTGGGTTTCCCCGGCGAGACCGAGGCCGACTTCCAGCGCACCATGGAAGTGGCTGCCGAGGCATGCTTCGATTCTGCCTACGAGTTCGAGTTCTCGCCGCGGCAAGGCACAGAGGCGGCGGGGATGGATGCACTGTTCGTCGATCCAGCCGTGGTCAACGAGCGTTTCGAGCGTCTCCGAGTCGTTCTCGAGCACAGTGCTGAGATCAAGCACCAAGAGCGTGTGGGTCGCGTGGAAGAGGTCATCATCGAGGGAATCAGCAAGCGCAACGAAGGCGTGATGACGGGTCGCACTCGCCAGAACAAGTTGTTGCACTTTCCGTCGGCAGAGCCCATCCGCGTGGGCTCGTACGCCAACGTTCTGGTCACTTCGGCGGCGCGACACTTCCTGCGGGGAGAGCTGCAAGAGATCACCGCGGCACCCACCCACAAAGTGCGCCTCTCGGTGTCCGCGTTGTAACCATGCGTGATGCCGGTTCGCCACCCAGGGTGGTGGTTCTTGGTCCAACGGCCAGTGGAAAGTCTGCAGTCGCCATGCACGTCGCCGAACAGCTGGGCGACATCGACATTGTCGCTGTGGATGCGATGCAGGTGTATCGCGGCATGGACGTTGGCACTGCCAAACCCACTCTCCACGACCAACGCGCGGTCCCACACCACTGCCTCGATCTGGTCGACCCCTCGCAACGTTTCACTGCCACCCAGTTTCAACAGGCTGCGAGCGGCGCACTCGACAGCATTCATTCGGCCGGGCGCCGCGCATTGTTGGTGGGTGGAACTGGCTTGTATCTCACCGCTGTGATCGACGAGT
>JBILKS010000226.1:0-3183 GCA_044376595.1 Ilumatobacteraceae bacterium
ACGAGGTGGACGCCGCAGCGGTGCCGCCGTCACCGCCGTGACCTCCATTGCCGCCAGTACCGCCGTGACCTCCATTGCCGCCAGTACCGGAGATTGTGCCTCCGGCACCTCCATCTCCGCCGGGCTCGCCGTTGCTGCCGTTGCCACCCAATCCGCCACTTGCGCCGGTGCCGGGCGTTCCGTCGGTTCCGTCGGTGCCCGGTGCACCATTCGCGCCGTCACCACCGTCACCACCGTTTCCGACAAGGCCTGCGTTGCCACCGTCACCGCCGGCGAAGCCGTTTCCGCCATCACCGAGAAGCGTTCCGCCCGCACCTCCGCGACACGGCGCGGCCGTGCATCGACCGACAAACGAAGTGAAACTGAACCCAACTCCGAAGATGTCTCCGGCATCAGGGTGATCTTGAGTTCCATTTTCCACAAGATCGAGTCCTGCGCAGACGGGGAGTTGCGTGTGTGCTCGTTGCTCGAGAATATTGACCACTTCGTACGGAGTGTTCGACTGAGACAGCACTTGGTAGTCGGTAACGGACGGCAACCATGAGGTCACGGCAGTTGTGCACAGCGACAACTTCTGAACGAGAGAAAGTGCGATTGTCGTTGACGTAGTTGTTGTTGACGGCGTTGTCGATGTCGTTGTCGTTGTCGTCGAGATGGCCGGAGCAGTTGTTGGCGCGCTGGTGACACAAGCGGGGTCGTCAGGAGACGCTGTTGCCATTCCGAACATCAGAACCGGAACAACCGCGATTGCTGACAATCGTCGCGATGAAGAGCGGATGGAGTACGTGAAGACAGCACCCAGGGCGATCGAAAGGAGGGCGGCAACCACGAGCCCCGTGTTTCCTCCGGTGGATGCCAACTTGCACACTTCGGTTTCGTACATCGCTCGAAACTAGCCCACTAACCCCGGACCGCATTGTGCCGACATCGCCGAGATGAGTGAGTCAACCAACCATGACGAGACGGCATCAGCCGAATGAAACGATGTTGCCGATGTTCGCCTCGCATCGGCCGGCAACAAGGTCGGCGTAGAGCGAGATGACAGCGTCGGCGCCCTGTGTGTGCCTCACGGTCATCCACAGCGCACTGCTGTCGACGAACACCGCGAGTGCATCTGAGATGCGTCGGTTCAGCTCGTCACGGCCCCATTCCTTGGCACGTTGCGCAATTTGGGACGGAGCAAAGAAGAACTCAGGTCGTGGTGGAGGGACCGTGGTGTCCGAACGCTCGGCATTCCAGTGGGTGGCGCCGACGCTGCACGAGTATTCGACCGAGCCGGCGAGCAGGCGGTGCACCTCGGCAACGATGTTGGGGTTGCCCGCCATGTCGACGACCACGGACGGGACGTTCCGCAACGAGGCGAGATTCTTGTAATCGACGACCTCGTCATACTCGTTGGTTCCCGTGGTGAACGCGAGATTCCTCGACGATGTCAGGCCCACCACGTTGACATCCGATGACCGCTGGAGGCAGTGGGCAAGGGCTATCGATGTCTTGCTGGATGCGCTGGTGATGATCACTTGTCGTGCACCGAAGTTTCCACGCTCCCGCAAGAAGTCTTCGATCAGGTAAGACGTGGAAAAGATGCGGAAGATCAGAGTGGCATCGTCGTGTGGAGTGGGGTCCGCGAGGTCGAAGTTGCGGTACACAGCTGCGTGTTTGTCGCGCCATGCGGCCGCATCCGTGAATCCGGACCGCGACGGCGACGCGCTGACCACATGGTGGTCACCTAGTGGAAAGAAGCCGAAGTAGCGACCCCCGACGGCGACACCGGGGTTGTTCGATGCGGTGACGATGCCGAATCCCATCACGGGGAGTCGGCCCCAATCAGAATCCGTGGGGAAGAAGCCCCAGTAGTCGAGCATGTCGCCGCTCAAGGCGTAACTCACGTTGTTGGATGTGAGTGCGGCGCGTTCGAGGTGCAACACCACTTGTCCCTGCTGTAACTCCGTGGGCGCCGAAGTTGCGACGAGTCGAGTTTCCTGGATGTCTTGTCGGTTGATTTCGATGTGCATGTCAGGCCCGGGTGATCGAATCTGCCGAGGCTTGCACGCCCATCACAAAAGCTTCGTCGTGCGGGTACGCGGGTAACGAGGCGATGACCTGTTGCATTTCGTCGGCAGATGGCACCGGTACAAACTGCACCGTGTCCCATTTGCGGCCGTCACCAATGATCGTTCCTTCGGCGAGGAAGTTCACGGCATTCGGCAATGAACTCAAGGAGCTCGCACGATCAGACGTTCTGCGCACCACCATCACGATGTGGCGGATGTCGTCGGAAGTGGGTCGGCCGCGTTGGTCGAGCGACGAGTCCTCCGGTCGGCAACAGACGATGGTCGTGCGCAGCATGCCTGCGGCCTTGTGGACGTGCTTGTCGGCGAAATCGCGCCGGGCCTGCATCTCGATGAAGGACGTGCGCGTGGGGTAGCGGACAATGGCGATGCGGTCCCAGTCATCGCCTTCGGTGTGATTGCTCACCACGTCACCAACGAAGACGATCGTGGCGCCAATCTTCGCAAGGACCGAAGCAGGGTTGTAACGATCGTCTGCGTCACGCCCGCTGATCGGCTGATCGGGAGCGATCTCGTCCGTGTACTCGGCAACTTCGCGATACTTCATGAGGTTGACCATGTAGATGGGGCCGTCCTCGTCAGGGGGGCAAGTGGCGAGGCGGAGGCCGTACTCCTTGTCGATGGAACCGTACTCATGCTTCACCCGCGGTGAATCTGACATGTCAACCTGCCTTTTCCGACACCGTAATGGAAGGATCAATCTTCTGGCACCCGCCTTGTCTAAATCCGGTCGGGGGGTTACTGTCCCCTGCGTACATAGCGGGGGGCGGCATCAATGTTCGAGCGGTTTCACAGGGGGGCTTGCTTGCCCTTTATCTTTTGCGGGGCCTTGGCGCTTGCAGCTTGTGGGGGGCCTGATGCTGAATCCGAGGACTCGACCCCGGTTGGCTCAGACGAAGTGGAAGAAGTCGACGAGTCGGCGATCATCGGTTCATTCTGCAAGGACGCTGTCGACGAGGCGATCAATGCTGGACAACTTTCCGACGATGCGCAAGTCAGCGAAGTTGCCAAGCAACTGACAAGCCGAGCCGAGGCGCTCGCCTCGCTGGCTGCAGGTGCCCCCGCCAGCATTCGCGCAGATGTGGAGTTGAGGTCCGATGTGGCCAGTTCG
>JBILKS010000227.1:0-3171 GCA_044376595.1 Ilumatobacteraceae bacterium
GGATCGTCACCGCACCGCTCTTTGAAGCGGGCGACGAGCGCTACACGTGGTTGAACGGGCTCCAGGCGGTGGCAATCGGTGCGCCGGGGGCAAACGAAGTGCGCTACGACGTGTATCGAGTTCTCTGAGCGGTGGCGCGCCGTGACGGATCTGTCGTGATCCAGGGGATAGGGCAGCGGTTGCCTGAACCGCAGGTCGCAGGTTCGATTCATGCTGGGTGTGCACGATGATTGAGCCGCGCGCCATTGCGTTCGAAGCCGATGCGGTGTCGGCGTTGTTCGAGATTCTCGGAATCATGACCGACCAGTTGATGGAGGGCAACATGCATTCTCGCTGGGACACCGAGGCCGTCGTCGGTCTGCAGATGCGTCTCAGTGGAGCGGAGAATGGCGTGCCGGTCGAGATCGGCATTGACGATGCAGCATTGTTGCTCGACGGGATGGCGTTCACCGAAACAATGTCTGTGGACTTCCCCTTCTTCGAGATGGTGCAGTGGACCAGCGACTTCGTGACTTCGGAACTGCGTTCGCACTGGTCTGAAGAACTCTGGATGGCTTACGTCGGCCGCTGAGAATCAACGGTGGGTTGATGAAGCCGAACTCCAACCCACCGGTATGAGCCTCCGGGTGGAGCATCTATCGTTGCGATCGGCAAGGAGGCGCCATGGCAAGCAAGGAAGCACAGGAGTACCTCGCGCAGGTACGCGCTTATCAAGAGGCAGCGATCGGCTCGGCTTCGGCGGTCCCGACGCTGGAAGACATGCGTGCTGGCGCGGACGCCGTGATGGAAGTCGTTGGCACCATGCCTGTCGGCGTGGCAATCGAGGAAGCGAGCGTCGGCGGTTTGTCCGGGCTGTGGTTCAAGCCGCAGGGCGCGGAACGTGACGCTGTGATCATGTACCTCCACGGCGGTGGCTACGTGTTGCAAAGCGCAAATTCGCATCGCAAGCTCACGGCACATCTGGCCCTTCAGAGCAAGTGCAACGTACTCAGCGTCAACTATCGACTTGCGCCGGAGCACCCGCATCCCGCGGCGGTCACCGATGCGATGGTTGCCTACAAGTGGCTGTTGGACAACGGTTATGCGGCTTCGAAAATCGCAATCTCCGGCGATTCGGCTGGGGGTGGACTTTCGCTCGCCCTTCTTCTTGCGGCAAAGCGTGACGGCATTCCGCAACCCGCAGGTGCGGCTGTGTTCTCGCCCTGGGTCGACCTTGTCGGGACAGGAGAATCGATGGACACAAATGCCGGTGCTGACCTCATGGTCAACCGGCATGCACTTGGGTTGATGGCGTCGATGTTTCTTGCCGGGGGATCGCCGGAAGATCCGCTGGCTGCTCCGCTCTACGGGGATTTCGCCGGCGTGGCACCGCTTTTCATCCAGGTGGGCGGAGACGAAACACTGCTCGACGACTCAACACGGATCGCAGCGAAGGCATCGCAGGCTGGTGTGCCGGTGAGTCTTGAGATCTTTCCGGAGATGCAGCATGTCTTCCAGGCGGGAGTCGGCATGATCCCTGAGGCGACCGAGGCAGTGGCCAAGGCCGGACACTGGTTGAGGGAACTCTTGAAAGCCTAGCGTCGGCCGAGGCCTGCAATCCGTCAGATCGTCAGTGACGCAAACAACTCAGGTTCACTCGTCGCATGATGGGCAGGGGCGTTCGGCGATGAACAGGTTGGCGTCGCTGGCACACTCCCTACGGCACCGGTGCAATGAAATCGCCGACGACGGTACGCGTGCGTTCGAGGGAGATCGCAAGGTCATCCTTGATGTCATCCGAAACGGTGGGGTCCGCCAGATCGCTGATGACCGGCCGAACCACCACACCGTTCTTTTTGTCCACCCAGATCGGATGAACGCGGGGCCTGTCGACGATGACGGATCCATCGGGATTCAGCGTGATGTTTGTGGTGGCGATGATTCCATCCTGGGTGTTGGCGCTGAACGCTTTTGTCGTTGGCAGATAACTGATGAGGTTGCTGAGACCGAAAACCGTCCAGACATCGTTGACCTTGTCGATCTTCTGAACCACGTGTGCATGGTGACCGACAACCAGATTGATCAAGCCGGACTTCGTGATTGCATCGGCGTTCGTCAACTGGAATTCGCTGAGTTCGGTTCGCGTCTCGCGGCCCCAGTGCATACTGACAACAACAACGAGGGCCCCCAAGTCTCGGGCCTTCTGCGCATCTGCAAGAATCCGAACTGGGTCGATCCTGGCTGACCTCCATGCTTCGCCGTTCGGAGCGGAGATGCCGTTGAAGCCGTAGGTATACGAAAGGTGCGCGACCTTGATGCCCTTCACATCGAAGACCTTCGGCTCGATCTCGTCAGGTGTTCGAGCCATACCCGCCTGGCCGAGTCCGAGTGCATCGAACTCGTCGAGCGTTGCCTTGATTCCCTTTGCTCCCTTGTCGAACGTATGGTTGCTTGCTGTCGAACAGCGATCAAAGCCGGCATCCTTGATGGCGAAAGCAAGTTCGGTCGGTGCTGAATAGAGGGGGTTCGTCGTCGGCTTCTCACCGGGTGCGGCCAGCGTGACTTCCAAATGGCATACCGCCAAGTCGACACCTTCGATCAACGGCTTGATGCGGGCGAACATCGGTGTGAAGTCGTATCCAGAGCCCCCCGCGTGGGCCGTGGCGGCCTTCCACACTTGACTGTGGATGAGTACATCGCCACCAAACGCGAGACTGATTGTCACCGGCGTCGGCACGACAGTTGTGGTTGGTGCGGGAGCTGTGGTCGGCGGAACTGTTCCGGGGACTGTGCTGGTCGACGGTAGTGCGTCACCAGCGCCTGTTGATGCCGACCCACTTGATCCGCACGCCGCGATGCCAATGCACAGCAGCAGAGCACACGCTCGTAACTGACGAATTTCGCGCACTCGCCGACTTTAGTGGCGAGGGTATGGCATCAGATTCGGTCCGCACACCATCGTCATGCATCGCTCGTTGTTCACGAGAGGCCGTCGATTCCGTCGGTCCCGTTGCTACCACCAGTGCCAGCTCGTCCTTTCAATCCCGCTGCGCCGTTGTAGCCAATAGCACCCAAGCCGCCGCTACCGGGGCTGCCACCAGCGGTTGCGTTGCCACCATTGCCGCCGTTGCCGTTGACGCCATCGGGTCCTGATGAGCCACCGGATCCGCCTCCACCTCCGAAGGCCCCGTG
>JBILKS010000228.1:0-3165 GCA_044376595.1 Ilumatobacteraceae bacterium
CGATGAGGACATTGCGAGCCTGGTTCAACTTCATCGTGTTGATGCGCTCGACAATGGCGGTGCGCCAGGCTTCGACCGTGTCGTGCTCGGCAACGTGCTCTGCAACCCATTCGTCGGTGAGTTCGGCGAGTTCCAGAACCTGGATCCGCTGGACGGTGACCGAGAAATCGGCTGACTCTTGGGTTCCGTTGGGTACAGCCGAGAAGGTGAGCGTGGCACCCTTCACTGCGCCGGTGACTTCTTCGTCGAAACTGGGTGCAACCCAACCACGACCGATTTCGTAGACCCAATCGTCGGTGTTGAGGCCGGGAACAGGCTCGCCTTCGCGCGTGCCCTGCAGGTCGAGGGTGACATAGTCGCCGGCTTGCGTGGCGCGGTCGACATCAACAAGGTTGCCGTGACGACGGCGCTCGGCCGAGACCACTTCTTCGATCTCTTCTGCACTCGCCTCGACGGCTGGCAACTCGACGCGAAGACCCTGATAGCCCGGCACGCTGACCACGGGACGCACTTCGCAGGTGGCGTCGAAGGCGACGGGGCCCTCTTCTTCGCCCGACACCAAGGTGACGTCGGGTGTGGCGATGATGTCGAGGTCGTGCTCGCGCACGGCCTTGGCGAGATAGACCGGAACGGAATCCTGCAACGCCTGCTGACGGGCGGCAGAAATGCCGATGCGCGCCTCGAGCAACTTTCGGGGAGCCTTCCCGGCACGGAAGCCGGGCAGGCGAACCTCCTGTGCGATCTTCTTGAATGCGAGGTCGATACTGCGGTCGAACTCCGCGTCGTCGAGCTCGATGCTCAGTTTGATCTTGTTGTCGTCGAGGGTTTCAAGCGTCGTTTTCACAGGGTGGCAAGTGTACCTGCGCCTCATCTCGGCCCCTCGGGGTCCCATATCGATGAATGTCAGTCCCGGGAGCCGAAAAACTCGGTGCCCGGAAGGCGAATGAGCAAGAATGTGGACATGCCGTTCTGGAAGCCCCACGCTCTTGCTACTCCGCACGCCGACCAGATCGACCTGCGCATCGGAGACACCGTGCAGACCACGGTCGATCTCCCCGGTGTCGCAGCGGGAACCGCAGGAAAAGTGATTCTTGCCAACGGCTTCAACTGGCAGCGCTACCGCGTGCTCTTCTCCAACGGCGCCGAGATCGGCGACCTCGACGCGCGACAGATTTCTGCCACCGGCCGCGCCGCCAAGCGCCTTGCGAAAGCAGCGAAGCGCGCATAGGAACCACCGATAGCATCACCCATCACGGGGAGTGGCGCAGTTGGTAGCGTGCCTGCTTTGGGAGCAGGAGGCCGGGGGTTCAAGTCCCCCCTCCCCGACGTTTTTGGCCTGTCGCGGAAATCGGCAAAGATGCTCGCCATGGCTGTGCGCGTAGACGTTGTTTCTCATCCTTTGATCGCCGACTCCCTCACGCGGGTTCGCGACGCCTCCACCCCGAATGCACTCTTCCGCCAGGAGTTGGAGCGCATCGGCCTGTTGCTGATTGCCGAGGCCACACGCAACTTGGCCACACGCGACATCACCGTCGAGACACCCCTCACCCAGACCTCAGGCAAGGTCATTGCACATCAGCCCGTGGTCATTCCCGTTCTCCGTGCCGGACTCGGATTCCTTCATCCGGCACAGGACCTGTTGCCCAACGCCGATGTCGGCTTTATCGGGGTGAGCCGCGACGAGGCCACCTTCCAGCCCAAGCCCTACGTGAACAAGTTGCCCGAGTCGCTGGCCAACCGCATGTGCATCGTGCTTGACCCGATGTTGGCGACAGGCGGCTCACTTGCACACACATGTCGGCTCCTCATCGAGCGTGGCGCCGAGGGGCCCATCACCGTTGTGTGCGTACTCGCTGCACCGGAGGGGATCGCCCTGCTCGAAAACGAGGGCCTCGATCTGCACATCTACACAGCATCGCTCGACGAGAGACTGAACGACAGTGCCTTCATCGTTCCGGGTTTGGGCGACGCCGGCGACCGCCAGTTCGGCGCGACGCATTGACAAATTTTCGCACGCCGTTTAGTGATCAAATGAGAGATCACATCCCGAGTTCTTGCATTGGTTGCCTGACACAAGTTGTACTTCACATTTTGTGAAGAGGTGTCTTGTCGCCGATGTAGGGTGTCGGTATTGTGACCGTTGACACTTTCATTCGACAGCGTCAACCAAACCTGCAGAGGGGAAAATTCATGTCAATACGAGGGACCAAGCGGTCTCACCGGACAAAGACAGCAGCGGCACTTCTCGCCGTCGGTGTCGTTGCTTCGGTGGCACCAGTTGCCGCAAGTGCAGCAGCACCTGCAGCAAAAGCCAAGAACAACCTGATCATCGGCATCTCCGAGCCCAACGCTTCGTGGTGCTCGCAGCAGTCACCCGGCGTCGACCAGGTGGCAGCCAAGAACGCAGTCCTCGAGACACTCACCATCATCAACGACAAGGGCAAGATGGTCCCCTACCTAGCCAAGTCGGTCACCGGTAGCGCCGACAAGAAGGTATGGACTGTCACCCTTCGCGAGGGCATCAAGTACCACGACGGCGAAACGCTGAACGCCGACAACGTGATCAACAACATGATCAACAATGCCGGTCTTGGCCTCGTTGTCTGGAAAGCAGGCGAAGTGCCCAGCCTTCCCGCAATCGCATGGCTCGACATGATCGGATCCTCCAGCAAGGAACTCGGCGACGCCCTCAAGGCACAGAACGCCGCGACCTTGGGCAAGATCGTCGGCCTGTTCCAGAAGTTCGCAGTGAAGAAGAGCGAGTACGTGGTGGAGTTCAACCTCTCCACGCCGCGCCCCAACTTCCCGTTCTTGCTGTGGAACTTTGGTCGTACCGGACTCCTCTCGACGGCATCGCTGAAGAGCCCCGGTTGCGGAGCCACTCCTGCGGCCACCGTTGGAACCGGCGCCTTCAAGGTCAAGTCGAAGGGCACCGTGGGTACCACCACTGACACCGTCCTCGAGGCCAACCCCAACTACTGGCGCAGCACTGCGAAGAACAAGTTGCCAAAGGCCCAGGAAGCAACGTTCCGCATCCTGCCCGACTCCACCTCGAAGGTCGCCTCGGTGCGCACCGGCGCAGTGGACATCGCAACATTCGGTGCCACCGAGGGCAACTCCCTCAACGCGCTGAAGAAGATGGGCAAGAAGGTCACTTTGTACGCA
>JBILKS010000229.1:0-3157 GCA_044376595.1 Ilumatobacteraceae bacterium
CGCCTGATGGATGAGTACGGCTTTTTCGCCAACCCCGACTACCGCTTGGGCTACCTCTACGGTCAGGCCATGCGTGCGGCGCGTGTGGTGATCGACATCGGTCTGCATTGCGGTTTTGCCATTCCCGCCACGTGGTCGTGGAACCCGGGCGCACAATGGACACCGCAACTCGCACTCGAGTTCCTGACGGAACGCTCCTCCAGCGACGACGAATTCAACCGCTCCGAAATCGACCGTTACCTCGGTTGGCCCGGACAGGCCATTTCCTACAAGTTGGGCGAACGCGTATGGCTGGATCTGCGTGACGAAGCGAAGAAGAAGCACGGTGCCGCATTCACTCTGCGCGAATGGCACGCCTTCGGACTCGATCTGGGCAATCTCGGTCTCGATTTGTTGAAGCAGGAGATGTCGCGCTTCGCGCCGTCGCGTTGACGCCCGGCCCTATTTCAGGACGACAACCGTTGTTCCCACTTCGGCGAAGTTGAACAGAAACTCGGCATCACGATCCGCCATGCGGATGCATCCACCGCTCTGGAACGTGCCCAACTGTTCTTCGGTCTGCATGGGGCCGAGTGGGCTGCAATGGCCGGCGAGCCGGGTGCATTCGGGCAGGCTGTGGAAAGCGATCGTGTTCTTGCCGTTCGGACTGATGGCAAAACGTGTCGACCATTTCATCTTGATCTCCGGATAGAAGATGCTCTGGGAAAACTCGCCCTTGCCAAACACTTTGTAAGTGCGGGGGTTCGGGACACCCTTCTTTCCCGACACCGGAACTGAGAGCACCACCTGATCGTTTTCGTCGACGATCCATACCCAGTTCGCGCGGTTCTTGTAGACGATGCGTCGGCCGGTGCCGGATTCCTTGGGTAGCGGACGGGGATTCTCGCGCGAAAACGGCAACTTGACGGTGGTGGTTGTTTCCGGAGGCAGCGTGGTGGTCTGGAGAACCGTGCTTGTCGTGGTTGCAGTGGCGGTGGTCGATGTGGCCTCAATGATCTGGGTCGTGGTCGTCGCCGGGTCGACCTGCGCAGCGGCGTCATTCGCGCCCGAACCACTGGCAACGCTCAACAGCACGCCACCGCAGAGAAGGGCACCCGCCACCGAGGCGGGGATCCAGATGCGTGCGAGACGGGAGTTCACCGAAAAAGACTAACGATGCACCGCATCACGAAGGTGGCAATGCGTACCGCGAAGAACGCCGCGGCGCACCGCCGCCGACCACCACTACACGACCCTCGGCCACAAGCTTCACGAGATGCGCAAGAACACTTCGTCCTGCCGCCTTGTGCAATTCCTTGCGCACCTCGGTGTACAAGACACCGACGATGTCGCTGATGGTGTCGACGCCGGTCTTCATCACGTTGAGAATCTGTGTCTCTCGTTCGAGGCGATGTTCGAGATACGCATGCAAGAAAGGAACCGGCTCCGTGACCGGATTGCCGTGCGTGGGATACAGAACACGATCGCTTCGTTGCTGCACCTTGATCAACGATGCGATGTAGTCGGCCATGTTGCCATCGGGAGGCGAGACCACGGTTGTGCTCCACCCCATGATGTGGTCACCGGTGAACAGAGATCCCTCGACATCGAGGGCTACACACAGATGGTTCGATGTGTGGCCCGGCGTGTGTACTGCGATGAGATGCCACTCCTCGGCGGCAAGAAACACATCGCCGTCGCGCACCGGATGCGTGGGAGCAAATTCGTAGTCGATGTGTTCGCGCACGTCGTGGCCAGTGCCTGCATCGTCACTGTCGTCGACGAGTTCTTCTCTCTCGTCTTCTGCTTCATCTTCCACTTCTTGCTCGATGGGGCGTGGGTGCGATCCGATCGCGAATGTCGGGGCGCCGGTGACATCACGCAACCAGCCGGCCAACGGCACGTGGTCGGCATGGCAGTGCGTGACGACGATGCCAACAACCCGCCGACCCTTCAGTGCTTCTTCCAATGCTCGCTTGTGGTCGGCGTTGTCGGGCCCCGGGTCGATTACCGCCACGTCGTTTCGCCCGATGATGTACGTGCCGGTCCCGCGATAAGTGAACTTCGACGGGTTGTTGGCGATCACGCGTTGGACCAGAGGGCTCAACTGTTGGCAGGTGCCGTACCGCACGTCGTCGAGGGGCGGTACGAAGGGAATGCTCCCCACGAGCTAGGTCTTTTTCTTCGACGATCGGCGCTTTCGCCGCTGCTTTTCCTGCACGTTCGTCAGTGGACTCACGATGACTTCATGCCTCTGGCCCCATTCGCTGCCGATGGCCTGGAACATGGCCGCGGCGGGCAAGGCAAGCAGCGCACCCACCGGACCCAACACGGCCGCACCCGCAATCGCCGCACCGAAGGCGAGCGCCGGATGGAGGTCCATCGTGCGTGCAGTGATGCGTGGCGAGAAGAGATAGTTCTCGAGTTGTTGGTAGATCACGATGAAGCCGATCACAAACAGCGCCGATGCGGGCCTGTTGACGAAACTCAGCACCAACGGAAGCACACCCGCCACGTACGTGCCCACGACGGGCAGGAACTGCGACACGATGCCCACCCAGATGGCCATGGCGATGGGTGCGGGGGTGCCGATCGCCTGAAATGCAATCCAATGGAAGAAGCTGGAGATCAAAGCCAAGAGCGCACGCGAGTACAGGTAACCACCGGTCTTGCTGACGGCTATCTCCCAACCATTCAACACGTTGACCTGTCGATCAGGACTGAGACGCGAACACAGGGCACGACGGAGTCGCGGGCCATCAGCCACCAAGTAATAAGTGAAGAGCAACACCGAGAAAGCCTGCAGCAGCGCACCGAGTGCCGCCACTGAAACGCTCACCACTTTGTCTTGTTGACGATCGATGAACTTCTGCACGGCTCCATTCGGGTCGGCAATTTCGTCGTTGACTTCCTTGGGATCAATGTTGGCGTTGAACGTGTCGTTGATGAAATCGACGGTCTCGTTCACGTACTTCTCGCTGTTCTGGGCAACATCGACCAACTGGTTGGCCACAAGCGTGGCAAACAAAGTCATCAACGCAATCGCACCCACCACAACGGACAAGACGATGGAAATGGTGGCACGGCCCCGGCGCCAACCTCGCGCCTCCAACTTGTTGACACCCGGCTCGATGGCAAATGCCAAGAAGAGCGAAACGACGAGAAGAATGAGCAGGTC
>JBILKS010000230.1:0-3145 GCA_044376595.1 Ilumatobacteraceae bacterium
GTCGACGTACAGATAACCGGCAGGAATACGACCCGAGAGGGCCACGCCTTTGTCGCTCAACTCGACCACGTCGCCGTCTTCGCACAGCGTGATGTTCTGGCTGTTCACACCCATGGCGGCGGCCAGCTTGGCATTCGCCATCATGTGACGGAACTCGCCGTGAATGGGAATGAACCACTCGGGTCGCGTGACGTTGTAATACGTCTTCAGATCATCGGCCTGGGCGTGTCCGGTTGCGTGCACATCGACGATTCCCGAGTGCACCACGTCGGCACCGGCCCTCAACAGGCCGTCGATGACACGACTCACGTGCATCTCGTTGCCGGGAATCGGATGGCTGGAAAGAATCACGGTGTCGTGCTCGCCCACCTTGACCCACTTGTTGTCTCCGCGCGCCAACAACGCAAGTGCCGACATGGGCTCGCCCTGCGACCCTGTCGAGATGATGCACACCTTTTCGGGTGGATAGTCACCGATTTTTTCGATGTCGACCAGCAGATGATCGGGGATCTTGATGAGACCGAGATCGCGGGCCATGCGCATGTTGTTGCGCATCGAACGCCCCATCGTGGCCACCACCCTGCCGTTGGCTATGGCCGCTTCGGCAATCTGCTGCACCCGATGAATGTGACTGGCGAACGAAGCCGTGATGATCCGCCGCTCGCGATGCTCGGCAAAGAGTGCACGCAGCACACCTCCCACCTCTGCCTCGCTTGGCGCGTGACCCTTCTCTTCGGCATTGGTGCTGTCGGCCAGCAACAGACGAATGCCTTCGCCGTGCGCAAGAGCTCCGAGCCGCGGGAGATCGGTACGTCGACCGTCGACCGGCGTGAGATCGATCTTGAAGTCGCCCGAATGCAGAACCACTCCCTGTGCGGTGTGCAGCGCAATGGCATGGGCGTGAGGAACCGAGTGCGTCACGGGGATGAACTCGACGTCGAAGGGTCCGATGCGTCGGGTCTCGCCGTCTTGCACCACCACCAGATCGGTCTTTCCCAAGAGACCCGCCTCTTCGATGCGGTTGCGGGCCAAGCCCAACGTCACCGCCGAGCCGTACACCGGAAACGACAACTCTCGGAGCAAGAACTGCAGCCCTCCCACGTGGTCTTCGTGACCGTGCGTGGCGATGCAACCAACAATGCGATCGGCGTTTTCGCGCAGCCAGGTGAAATCAGGCAGCACCAGATCGATGCCGTGCATGTCGGGATCGGGAAACATCAACCCACAGTCGATGAGTACGACTTGGTTGTCTTGCTCGACGGCCATGCAGTTGCGACCGATCTCACCGAGGCCGCCGAGGAAGTAAATGCGGACGCTGGCGTTGCTCACCGGAAACGCAACGCTTCGAGGTTCTTCTTCACCGCGGCGGCACGTTCGGCCACCCATTCGGGAGCGGGCCCCATGGGCAAGCGCGCATCGCCCACGTTGAAGCCGTGCAACTTCATCATTTCCTTGGAAGGGAGCGGATTGGGAGCTTCTTCACCGGTTTCAAAGGCGTAGCTCTCGAGCAGCCCTGCGTTGATCTGCTGGGCACGCACCACGTCACCCGAGAAGAACGCATTCATCATGGCCACGTGCTCCGGCGTTGCCCAATGAGTGGCAACGCCGATGACACCGACAGCGCCAACTGCGAGCAACGGCAAGGTCAGGGAGTCGTCTCCGCTGTACACCTGGAACCCACTGGGAGCGTTGGCGATGACGTTTGCGGTTTCCCCGGGATTTCCGGCCGCATCTTTCAGCGCCCGCACGTTCTTGTTGTCGTTCGCCAGACCAAGGATTGTGGCCGTGGACATTTTGCGACCGGTACGCGCCGGGATGTCGTACACCACCACCGGAAGATCGGTTGCCGAGGCCATGGCCGAGATGTGCGCGGCAATGCCCCACTGTGATGGCCGGTTGTAATAGGGACCAACGGCAAGAATCCCCGCCACGCCGCGCTTCGACACCTCACGGGTGAGGTGAACGCTGTGAGCTGTGTCGTTTGACCCACTGCCCGCGATGATCGGGATCGTGACCGCCGCGGCAACCGTCTCCCACAGTGCAAGGCGCTCGGGATCGGTCAGGGTGGACGCTTCTCCCGTGGTGCCACTGAGCACCAAAGCTTCGTTGCCTTGTTCTTGCAACCACTTGGCGAGTCGTACCGCCTCGGCAATGTCGAGTTCGCCCTCGGCGGTGAAGGGTGTGATCATGGCAGTGACCACACGGCCGAAGAGCGGCGCCGACATCAGAACGATCCTTCGGCGGCGCGGTCGATGCCTTGAGTGAGGATCAGGTCTTCGTGGAGCTCCATCCACACGTCGTGATAACTGCCCACCATGACTCCTGTGAACATGTTCTGCTCTCCCGCCACCACGCGCTGCGATGTGGAGTGCAAGCGCGGAACGTAGGCGGACAGACGACCCAGTACGTCGGCCATTTCGGATACCACGGGCACCGCCTGCTCGTTCATTGCAACAAGGCGCTCGATGACAGCCTTGTCGTAGCCCGCGTCGGAGTGATCATTCGGTGCGCCGTTCTTCAACTGCCAGTCACCGCAGAGTTCCTTGAAGGACGTGTTGATTCCGAGGAAGACCTCGTAGGGCGACTGCAAGGCCTTGCGAACGGTGTCGGGAGTGTCGGCGGCAAGTGCCTCTCGGTGCGCTTCCTTCCCCGGCGGGGTGATCTGCCACAAGGCACGAGCCTCGCGAAACAGGGCGAATTCCTTGGCCATCAGCGAGGCCAGCTCGGCCTCGGCTTGCTCCACGGAAATGTCGGCGATGTCGGCGACCATGTCGGTTTTGGCAAAACCCTTGATGCGCAGGGCATGAAAGGCACGGAATGAAGGATCTGATTGATGCGCCATAGCAACTTTCAGCGTAGTGACTCGGACAAGTCACCCCCCAACCCTTTGCCAGCACACGGGAACCCACCCGGGGCTCGCCGCCCCGTGGGTCTCCGTCCCCGCCGCGAATCTTGTTAGATGTCCTTGCCCAGCTCGAACTTGAGGTATTCGTCGCCTGTGTCTTCCCAGTCTTCGAATTGGATGACGCCCATTTCCTCGTACCGACGACGCAACCACTTGTCGTTGCGGTCGAGCAGGCCGAGCTTCTTGCAGTTGGGGACGATCTTGGCGAAGAGCATCTGCTGGAACATGATGCGCGTGGGG
>JBILKS010000016.1:0-10065 GCA_044376595.1 Ilumatobacteraceae bacterium
GATGATGGTTGCCCGCTGATCACCCTGTGTCAGCGCTCGTGCGCTGATCGGTTCTCCAGATACCACGCAACCATTCGACGGGTAGCTGCGTCCAAACTCGTGGGCTCTTCGGGCCGCGCCATGTGATCGAGGACATCACCGGCTAGTGCTTTGCCCAGCTCCACTCCCCACTGGTCGAAACTGTTGATGCCCCACAGACAACCCTGAACGAATGTCTTGTGCTCGTACAGGGCAATCAGTTGGCCCAGCGTCCGTGGCGTCAACTGCGACATGACGATTGTGGTACTCGGCCGGTTGCCGGGGAATGCCCTGTGCTCCCCGAGAGCGTGCGGATTGTCGGTGGCACTCGGTGCCCCGAGCGCCAGAGCGGCGGCCTGGGCAAACATGTTGGCGGTCAGCTTGTCGTGTTGATCGATGATGTCGGTGGCACCGATCCCCGATGCAGTCGAGCGCGCCGCACCGATGAAGTCGACCGGGACGATGTCGGTGCCCTGATGGAGCAGTTGGAAGAACGCGTGCTGACCGTTGGTTCCGGGTTCGCCCCACAGCACGGGGGCCGTGGCCTGATCCACCCCGTCGCCGTCACGCTGTGCACGCTTGCCGTTGCTTTCCATCTCGAGTTGTTGCAGATACGCAGGAAAGCGCACCAGCGGCTGAAGGTACGGAATCACGGCATGACTGCTGCAGCCGAGACCGTTGCGGTTCCACACGCCCACCAATGCCAAGAGCACCGGAACGTTCGCCTCAAGCGGTGCGTCACAGAAATGACGATCGATTTCGTGCATACCGTCGAGCAGTTCACGGAACTTCCCGTCGCCGATTGCGCACATCAGCGAAAAACCAATGGCCGAACCCAGCGAGAATCGCCCACCCACCCAATCCCACATCGGAAAGATGTGTGCAACGGGGACGCCGAAACCCTGTGCGGCCGCCACGTTCGAGGTGACCGCGAACAGATGGCGCTCCCCTACATCGGCGGGTGACTTTCCCAGCCCAGCAGACAGCCAAGCCATTGCAGTTCGAGCATTGGCCATGGTCTCCTGCGTAGTGAAGGTCTTCGACGACACGACCACCGCTGTCGTGGCCGGATCAAGCCCCGACAGCACAGTGGCAATGTCGGCGGGATCGACATTGGACACGAAATGCGCACGTACGCCGGTGTCGGCAAAGTCGAGCAAGGCTCGGTGTGCCATTGCGGGGCCGAGATCACTTCCCCCGATGCCGATGTTGACGACATCTCGCAATGGTCGTCCGGAAGCACCGCGCAGTGTGCCTGCAGCCATTCCATCGGCAAACTCGGCCATGCGACGCAACGTGTGATGCACCTCTGCCACCACATTCACCCCATCAACCACGATCTCCGCACTTGCCGGAGCCCTCAGAGCAACGTGCAACACCGCCCGACCTTCGGTTTCATTGATGACGTCGCCGGCGAACATTCGAGATCGCCATTCCTCGACCTCGGCCGCCCGAGCCAAGGCCACCAACACTTCGATCGCTCCTGCATCGAGCAGCTGTCGCGACAGGTCAACACGCAGGTCCGCGGCCCCGAAGGTGAACCGAGCAGGGCGTTCTGGGTCGTTGGCGAGCAGATCCCCGAGCGTGGTCGACGACATGCGACCCGCCTCACGGGCGAGCGCGGCCCACACACGGCGTTGGGACTCTTCCATGTCCAGCACGCTAATCCCATCGTTTACATTGGGACAGCATGAACGCCATTGACGTGTCGCTGCCCGCCCACGAACAAATCAGGCAGGTTGCCGCCCGATATTCACGGGGCGTGGATCGACTCGACGCCGACCTCATGAAATCGGCGTACTGGCCTGACGGAACCGATGACCATGGTGTGTTCGTCGGCAACGCCATGGAGTTCTGTGACCGGGTGGTGAGCACTCACCAACGCTTCATCGCAACCATGCACTGCGTCATGAATCACGCCATCGAGGTTTCGGGCGACACGGCCACCGGCGAGGTCTACAACGTCACCTACGTCTTTCGCGAAGACAACGAAAAGCAACTCGTGGAAACCTGGTGGGGTCGCTATCTCGACCATTACGAATGTCGCAACGGAGAATGGCGGATCTTGCGACGCATCTGCGTCCACGAGTTCACTCGCTCAGATACGGTGACTTCCAGCATGGCAATCGATGCCGCCAAGTTTCGTCAAGGTGTGGCAGACCGCGGTACGCGCTCTCCACTTGGCATGTGACCCGCCACTCGATTCAAGCAACTCCTGCAGAATCAGCCGCGACCGACAAGATCGAGGGCACCGAGAATCTGCATCTCCACGGCGGAACGTGCATCGAGAACGGCTTTCAACTTGGCGATCCTCGACTCATCGTGCGTGCGAAAGGCCGCCTCGAGTTCCTCTGACAGCACCGCGCTGGCGGCGTTGTACCACTCGACCATGTCGTCGAGATGCAAGCTGTCCGGATGTCCGACTGTGCGGCCGGTTTCGGCAGCGATGCGATCTGCTTCTTCGTAGATCCAGGCAATCTCGTGTGCCGCACGACGCGAGCAACTCATGAGAACTTGATCAATCTGCTGCAGAAGAATCTTCGTGGGTTCGGTCTGCACCTCGGAGGCAACCACCGTACGCAGTTGCTCGGCGATCCCCGCCAAGAGCTGTTCCGTTGTGGGACGAGAAAACACTAGATACCACCTTTCGCCGCGGCAGCGAGTTGCTTCATTGGTTCGGAAAGTTGCCCGAGAAAGTTCAACCACATGTTCTGGCCGAAAAGCACGGAACTCATGTTGAACACCGAGTTGAAGAGATGGTTCTCGCCCTTGGCCCATGCACCGCCGCCGTTCACGAGTTGCTCGACCGTACCGACGACACCGAGCACGAGGAAATAAGCGATGGTCACCGGATTGACCTGGATTTCGTTGAGTCCGGTGAGTTCGCGGTAGCGCGCACAGAACGCTTCGACTCCGCCGTCGTCGAGGAGATCGGGCGGAGCGGCCTGGGCCACTGCCTTGAAATAGCCCATGTCCTCACGAGGGTCACCGATACCTGCCAACTCCCAGTCGAGCATCTCGAAATGTCCATCGGCGGTGACCATGACATTGGATCCCTGGAAGTCGCCATGCCGCAGCACCAAGGGCGCCTCCGGCGGACGGTGGGCGTCGAGCCACTCGGCCACGTAGTGGAACACGGGCAGAGACTCGACGTGCCGGCGACTGGCCTGACGCCAGGCATCGATGCGCTTGGTCATGTAGGCATCCCACGACGACGGACGCTCCATGCTGGCCGGCAGAGCGTCGATGGGCACCGACTGGAACGACGCCAATGCTTCGGCGAGGCGCCGATTCAATCCCTCGAGTGAACCGCCCGCGGCCACGTACGGCATGAACGACGTGGAACGCGACAACTCGAGAACGATCGTCGGTGTCCCCAAGTCGTCGCCACTCGGATCGAAGTAGAAGGCACGTGGGGTTCGCACGTCGTGATCACCCAACACCCGCAGCAACTCGAACTCTTGTCGACGGTCGGTGAAGATGAGGCTCCGATCAGCGGGCGGATCGCCGCGCAAAACGAATGTCTCGTTCCCGCCGTCGTGATGCATGTCGACACGGGCGAGGAGGCGGCTGTAGCCACCCGTCATCACCTCGTATTTGTCGACCTTGAGATTGGTCCACGACGGCTCGACCTTGGCGAAAAAAGCCTCGACGCGAGCCGGCATTTCAGCCGTATGAAACATGATGTCCCCCCTTCATGTCTGTGGCGGCGCGGGCACGCGACCCGCTTCGCGAACTAGATCGTTGGCACTTCGACGTGTCGCCCGAAGACGACCGCCATGGTGTTCATGATCTCGCCGAGCGTGGCGTACTCGCCTACGGCCTCGATGAGTGTCGGCATCAGGTTGACAGCCGGATCGGCGGCCTCTTTCGCCAACTTGGCCAGCACCGCATCGACTGCATTCTGGTCGCGGTTGCCCTTCACCACATCGAGACGCTTCAACTGGCGTGCCTCGTCTTCGTTGGTGATCTGCAGGATTTCGAGGTTGGTGTCCTCGTTGCCTTCGGTGAATCGGTTCACGCCCACAATCGTGCGTCGTCCTTGGTTGAAGGCGCGCTCGAGTTCGTAGGCAGAGTCGGCGATACGTCCCTGGAACCAGTTTTCCTCGATACCGCGGATGCAGCCCTCGAGAATGGATCCTCCACCCAACTCGTCGAGGTAGGCGAAGATCTCTTCGGCGCGGCGCTCCATTTCATCGGTGAGTTCCTCGACGAACCACGAACCACCCAAGGGGTCAGCCACGTGGGCGACATTGGTTTCGTAGGCGATGACCTGCTGTGTACGCAGAGCGATACGAGCAGCCTTCTCGGTAGGCAAAGCAAGAGCTTCGTCCATCGAGTTGGTGTGCAGACTCTGGGTTCCACCCAAGACACCGGCCAAGGCTTCGATAGCCGTACGGACGATGTTGACTTCGGGTTGCTGAGCAGTCAACGAGACTCCCGCCGTTTGGGTGTGGAAGCGCAACTGCATCGAACGATCCAGCTTGGCCCCGTAACGCTCTTTCAACCAGCGGGCCCAGATGCGGCGGGCTGCGCGGTACTTGGCGATTTCCTCGAAGAAGTCGATGTGCGCATTGAAGAAGAACGAGAGACGCGGTGCGAATGCGTCGATGGGCAAGCCTGCCTGCAACGCAAGTTCGACGTAGGCGAAACCGTTGGCGACGGTGAAGGCCAGTTCCTCGGCAGCCGTGGCTCCGGCCTCGCGGATGTGGTATCCGGAGATGGAGATCGAGTGCCACTTCGGCATCTCGTTGGCTGTGAAGGCAATGGTGTCACGTACGAGGCGCATGCTCTGACGTGGCGGGAAGACGAACTCTTTCTGTGCCTGGTATTCCTTCAGGATGTCGTTCTGCAACGTGCCACCGAGGCGACCACGATGTACGCCCGCTTTCTCGGCCTGTGCGATGAACATCGCGAAGATCACGGCAGCCGGCGAGTTGATGGTCATCGACGTGGTGATCTCCCCGAGGTCGATACCCGCGTACAGATCTTCCATGTCGGACAACGTGTCGACGGCGACGCCGCAACGACCAACTTCGCCTTCGGACATGGGATCGTCGGAGTCGAGGCCCAACAGCGTGGGCATGTCGAAGGCGGTGGAGAGTCCGTCACCACCCGACTTGATGATTTCCTTGAAACGCCAGTTGGTGTCTTCGGCTGTGCCGAAACCGGCGAACATGCGCATGGTCCACAACTTCGAGCGGTACATGGAGGCATAGGGTCCGCGGGTGTAGGGATACACGCCGGGGTGCTCGACATCGTCTGGGCCGTAGACGGGCTTCAGCGGAATGCCCGACATGGTGGCGAAGTCGGACTCACGCGTCTTCGACGACTCGAATGCATCGCTCCACTCTTGGCGGGGGGACTTGCCTGTGCTCATTCCGGGAACCTCCGTCTGGGTAGTGGTGGTTAGTCTATGGAGCCATGGGCTTCACATTTGACTTGAGCCAGGTAGATCACCTGCTCTCCACCACCCGAGCCGTCCGCAAGCGCCTCGATCTCACCCGTCCCGTCCCACAAGACGTCATCCTCGACTGCATCCGCCTGGCCACCCAGGCTCCGGCCGGCCAGAACATCCAGAAGTGGCGCTGGATCGTGGTCGATGATCCGAAACTGAAGCAAGGCCTTGCCGACATCTACCGCAAGGCCTACCAGCCCTACATCGACTACCAGAAGAAGGCCGTGGAAAAAGTCGGCCGTTCCGATGCCAGCGGGATCATGGAGTCCTCCGATCACTTGGCCAACGTTCTCCAGGATGTGCCGGCTCTCGTGATTCCCTGTGGCCTCGACCGCCTTCCCGAAAATGTCACGTCCATGAATGCGGCTGGCTACTACGGCTCGCTGTTGCCCGCCGTGTGGAGTTTCATGCTCGCCGCCCGCTCGCGTGGGCTCGGCACCGCGTACACCACTTTGCATCTGAACTACGAAAAAGAAGCTGCTGAGCTTCTCGGGATTCCCGACACCGTCGCACAGTTGGCCCTGATTCCCGTTGGTTACTACACAGGCGACGATTTCAAGCCCGCCAAGCGTCTGCCCGTCGAGAAGGTCACCTACTTCAACGGCTGGAAGAACACTCTCTGAGTACGCCGCACGGCAGCAACAACAACGACACGGATCTCCGCAACGGCCTGATAGCCGGCGTTGTTGCCTACCTGCTGTGGGGGCTTCTCACCGTCTACTGGAAGTTGCTCCACGACTTCCCGCCCTTTGAACTCATCGGCTGGCGCATCATCTCGAGTTTCGTGATGTTGGGGGCCCTGATTGCCTTCCAAGGGCGGCTCCGTGCAGTGGTCAGCGCCGCCTTCTCTCGCCAAGTGGGACCGCGCATCGCGGCCGCGGCGGTCTTGGTGACAATCAACTGGAGTTCCTATGTCTGGGCCGTCGCCAACGACCACGTGATCGAAACCGCGCTCGGCTACTTCATGGCTCCGCTCGGCACGATGTGGCTGGGTGTGGTGGTCCTGAAGGAACGTTTGACCGCCGCCCAGAAGATCACGATCGGTCTGGCCATTGCGGCCATCGCAATCCTCACCTTTGGCTACGGCAAGTTCCCCGTGATCGCCGTACTGATCGCCGGGTCGTGGTCGCTCTACGGTCTGTTGAAAAGACAAGTCCCCATGTCATCGCTCGAAAGCCTCACCGCGGAAATGTTTTGGTTGATCATTCCCGCAATCGTGCTGGCAATCGCGCAGTCGTCACTCGCCGACAGCGCCACGAAAACCGCCGGAACCGGCGAGTGGACCCTGATCGTGCTCACCGGCTTGATCACGGCTGTTCCACTGGTGATGTTCGGGTTTGCCGCCAAGCGCGTTCCGCTCACCGTTCTCGGACCGCTGCAGTACTCCGTACCCACCATCAACTTTCTGCTGGGGTGGCTCGCCTACAACGAAGAACTCGACGCCACCCGCGTTGCGGGGTTCGCCATGATCTGGGTTGCCCTGATGGTCTTGGCATTGGACACGGCGCGCCGCAGCACGCCATACGCCAATCGAAAAACGGCTTAGTTCGACAGGACGGTGCAGGCGCTGATGCCGGGCGCACCGTAGACGTGCGTGAACGCTGTCTTGATGGGCTTTGGCACCTGGTGGTCTCCCGCGTCGCCACGCAACTGCAGCGCGCTTTCGTACACCTGGCGCAGACCCGATGCACCGATGGGCTCGCCGTTTGCGAGGCAACCACCGTCGGTGTTGATGGGCAGGCGTCCGGTGCGCAGCGTCTCGCCCGACTGGATCATGTCTTCTTGTTCACCGTCTTCGCAGAAGCCGCACTCGGCCATGTGCATGATTTCGGCACCACTTTCGGTGTCTTGCACCTGTGCGATGTCCATCTCCTTCGGAGACATTCCCGCCATCTTGAACGCTGCTGCGGCTGCACCCACCGAAGGGCTGTCGCCGCGGTCGGGCGAGAGCCACGAGTTGAACACCTCGAAGCTGCCGAACGGACGGCTGCGCAACACAGCCGAGCGCAAAAACACGGGCTTCTTCTGGTACTTCTTGGCAATGTCGCCACGAGCCAGGATCAAGGCAACGCCACCTTCGCCGGGCGAGCAGAACATGTACTGCGTGAGCGGGTTGGACAGCATTGCGGCATTGAGCACTTCTTGCTCGGTCATCGGCTTGCGGCGCCAAGCGTTGGGGTTCAGAGCGCCGTTCTCGAAGTTCTTCACGGCAACCTTGGCCAACGTGGACTCGCTGATTCCGTACTGGTGCATGTAACGCTGGATCTTCATTCCGAAGAACTGCGTCGTGAGCATGAGCCCGGTGTCGCCGTACCACTTGCCCAAGCCAAACGCGGCCGGATCCGGATCGAATGCGCCCTTGGGGTGCTTGTCGAATCCGATCGCCATCACGATGTCGGCGGCGCCGGCATTGATGGCGTTGTATGCGCTGATCAGCGCACTTCCGCCGGTGGCACAACCGTTGGCCACGTTGATGAACGGAAGTCCGGTGAGGCCCAGCGTCGACACCATCGTGTCGGCGTTGCCTGCCGCAGATGACCCGCCGAAGGCGTACTGAACATCGGACCAATCGCAGCCAGCATCTTTGAGAGCCTCGCGCGCGGCAACCGCGCCCTGCTCCATGCCGGTGCTGTCATGGCGACCGAAGGGATGGATTCCGATTCCGATGATTGCGACGTTGTCTGACATGTCTCTGTCCCCCGAGAGTTATTTCTTGACCGGTGCGAATGCGTACGTGATGATTTCATTGCCGTCGTCGTCGGTGGTGAAGGGAATGATCACCATTTCCATCTCCATGCCGATGACGAGTTCTTGCGGATCAGCGGTCGTGAGGCGCGATTCGACGATGACCTGATCTCCCAGTTGGATGTACCCAACGCCGTACGGCTTGAAGGTGGCAGGTGTTTCCTTGCCGGCGTAGGGCGGCGACTTCGGAAGAAATCCCTGGATGGTCCAGCTCCACAATGTTCCGCGACGCGGCAAGAGCACACGTTCGCCATTCTGCGACGCGGTGCGCGGACACGCCAGTGCCTGAGGAAACGTGGTGACCCCACTTTCGGGGAAATACGTGCCGATCAACTGGGGTTCGTCCGACGGCCAGGTGAAGATGTCGGGCGCGACGGGAGTTTGCGTTGCCATGTCTGTATTCAACCACTCCCGAAGGGGCCTCAGCGACTCGAAATGGGCTCGTCGACCAATGCGTCGGCGCTTCGGAGCACCGTCTTCAGCACTTCCACGGCCGCGGCATGTCGCGTGGAGTCATTGATCAGCGTGGAGAAGCGCAGCAGGCCGGCAAGGATCACCGACAAAAGGTCTTCGAGCGCCTGTTGGGGCACCCCGTCGCGCACCTCACCGTTGAGATACGCATCGGTGCACAGCCTCTTGATGAAAAGCGGCGACCGCTCCTGCAGGGGTTTCAACACGGACCCCAGCTCTGGATGGCGTTGCACCTCGAAAGGCACCTCCACCACGAACCCAGCGATGCTGGGGTCGTTGCGGTTGATGCGCACCGACACGTCGAGAGCGGCGCTGAACCGATCGATCAAGGTGGTGAACGGTGCAATCCCGGCTTCGATCTCCGCATAGACGAAGTTCTGAACCTCGGTGAAGACGGCCACATACAGATCCACCTTCGAGGGAAAGTAGTGGTAGATCGCCGCAGACGTGACCCCGGCAACATCGGCGATCTGCGCATTTGTAGTGCCATCGAAGCCGTTGGCACCGAAGCACTGACGTGCGGCGGCCAAGAGACGTGCCCGAGTCTCCACGGAGTCGGCGTCACGCGGGCGGCCCAACTTTCGCGTCTGTGTCGTGCTGGGCATACCCGCTCCTGAAAACTGTGATCGTCCGAAACTGGCGGGCTGGTTACCCGCCGGTAGTGCTCACACGTCTTTCTAGCGCACCGCCATCACTTGGAACGGCTCGGACCCGGGTCCACCGGCATGCCGAACTTCACGCGGTTGTGTGAATGAGCCAAATGCTGGTGCACGAACGCCGTGCGCAGTGCGTTCCATTGTCCTTGCGCCTCGAGGGTCTGGTTCACGCTCTCCTTGGCCAACTTGAGCGCAAACGACGGACGCTTGGCGATGGTCTGTGCCATGGCCATGGTCTCCTCGCGCAACTTGTCGGTGGGTACCACCCTGTTGACCATGCCCCACTGATGAGCGTCGTGGGCAGTGAGCCATTCGCCTGTGAAGAGCATCTCCTTGGCCTTGCGAGGGCCAACTTCCCATGGGTGGGCGAAGTATTCGACACCATTGACGCCCATGGCCACGACGGGGTCGGAGAACATTGCATCTTCGGAGGCGATGATCACGTCGGCAATCCACAACAACATGAGACCACCTGCGATGGTCTTTCCCTGCGCTGCGGCAATCACCGGCTTGGGCAGGTTGCGCCAACGCCAACACATGTTGAAGTAGACCTCTTCCTCCCACGCCATGTGACCCTCTTGGCCCTCGCGGCCAAAGCCCCCCACGGGAAACACGAGGTTGAACTCCTTGTGACTCTCGGTGTCGCGCATGTCGTGGCCCGAGCAGAAGTGCGGACCGTCAGCCTGAAAAACGATCACCTTCACGTCGCTGCGTCGC
>JBILKS010000231.1:0-3115 GCA_044376595.1 Ilumatobacteraceae bacterium
GGGATTTGCACCCAGTTCGCTCATCATTGGTAGATCTGCCAGATCCAGGGCCGCGTTCAGGTCTTCCAGCGAAACACCGCCGGGACGCAGCAATCGGGGAGGTGAGGTCGTGCAGTCCACGATGGTGGACTCCACTCCCACCTGGCATGCACCTGCGTCGAGCACTGCATCGATCGTGCCTTGGAACTCCTCCAGAACGTGCTGCGCAGTCGTTGGACTGACCCTCCCGAACTTGTTGGCAGATGGTGCAGCGATTCCCACCGAACCGCTTCGTCTCATGTCGTCGAGAATCTCGAGAAGCCCCGGCTGGTCGGGTACACGCACGGCGACCGTCTCGCGCCCACCTGTGACGACCGTGGAGATCTGTTCTGCTCGTCTCACGAGCAACGTGATCGGTCCTGGCCAGAATGTGGTTCCGAGAACTTCGGCCACATCGGGCCATTCGCTGCTGACAGCGTGCGCGGCGTCAATATCTGCCACGTGAAGAATCAACGGATGGTCGGTTGGTCGTCCTTTCGCAGCGAAAATCTTCTTCACGGCAGATGGTTGCGATGCATCTGCCGCCAAGCCGTAGACGGTTTCGGTGGGAACCCCGACGAGACCACCAGCGAGAAGAATCAATGACGTCCGACGAAGGTCCTCGCTTGTTGCGGCATCCAAGAGAATCGTGTTCACGAAGGCTGGGCCGATTCAGTCGACGAAGTTCAGTTCGAGCCAGCGCACCAAAGCATCGATGAAAGCAAAAGAGTTGGGTGTTGCGAAGTGGTCGGTTCGGGGAAGAACTGCAAGTTCCGAACGAGAAAACGCCGCCGCAAGCGCATCCGAAGGAGCGGCGAAATCCTTGTCACCGATGGCCACCAGCACTGGTTTCGCAAACGATCCACAGTCTGCAGGAGTGAGGCGAGAAGCGGGTGGACGACGCAGCACGGCGGCAAGCGCCAATGCATCGTTGTCACTCGACGCCGCGTATTGGGCGAAGAGCCGAGCGATGTTGTCATCTGGATCGGCACGTCCCTCGAGACCAGCCAAAATGCGCTCAGTCTCCTCCGGGCGGTGAGGTTCGAAGACGCCGTTTCCGATGCCGGCGAAACACACCCCGAGGAAGCGTTCCGGCTGCGCAATGACGGCTCTCATCAACGTGAGGGCGCCGAGCGAAAATCCCACAGCAATGTGAGGCTCAGTGGGCAATGCATCGGCCAAGAAACCTGCAAGGTCGGCGTAAGCCAAAGGGTCGTGGGGCTTGTCGGCGGAGCCATGCCCGAGCAGGTCAACACCTTTCACGGTAAATCCCAAGTCGGCGAGGATCTCGGTGACACCGGGAGCTTTCCAGGTGGCATCGAAAGAGCCGCCCCATCCATGAATGAGAACCACCGTTTTAGTTGGCATATTCGCCTAGCCTAAGACAGCTATGCGATTTTTGAGTGGTACCCCAGGCCACGACCTCACGTACAACGACGTCTTCATGGTTCCCAGCCTCTCCGAGGTACCGAGCCGTTTCGACGTCGACCTGTCAACCCCCGACGGAATTGGCACCACCATTCCGGTCGTGGTTGCCAACATGACCGCGGTTGCCGGACGGCGCATGGCCGAAACCATTGCTCGTCGCGGCGGAGTGGCCGTGCTTCCGCAGGACATACCTTTGGACATCATCGAATCGGTGGTGGATTTCGTCAAGAGTCGCCACGCTGTCCATGAAACGCCCATCACGCTCGCCCCGACCGACACGGTGGGCAACGCACTGAGCCTGATCCACAAGCGCGCGCACGGCGCCATCATCGTGGTCGATGCCGACAATCGACCCATCGGTATCTTCACCGAGCACGACGCCGCGGGTTTCGACCGTTTCACGCAGGTCCAGCACGTGATGAACAGGGACATCATCTCCGTCTCCGACGAGTTGTCCCCGCAGCAGGTATTTGATTTTCTGCATGATCGACGCTTGTCCTTCGCCCCAGTGGTGGGTGGTGACGGTGTTCTGTTGGGTTGCGTCACGCGCACCGGATCTTTGCGAAGCACCCTGTATCGACCAGCCCTCGGAGCCGACGGAAGATTCCTCACTTCTGTTGCGGTGGGAATCAATGGTGAACCCGCGCTCAGAGCAAAAGCATTGGCGAAGATGGGTGTCAACGTTCTCGTGATCGACACCGCTCACGGTCACCAGAACCGGATGTTGCGTGCCATCGAATCGGTGCGCGCCGCCGTACCCGGTGTGTCGCTGGTGGCCGGAAACGTGGTCACGAAAGAGGCCACCCGCCATCTCATCGAAGCTGGCGTCGACATCGTCAAGGTGGGTGTCGGCCCCGGCGCCATGTGCACCACCCGGATGATGACAGGAGTTGGGCGTCCGCAGTTCAGCGCCGTCCTCGAGTGCTCAGAAGAAGCGCGTCGTCTCGGACGTCACGTTTGGGCCGACGGCGGAGTGCGCTATCCGCGCGACGTGGCCTTGGCCTTGGCCGCAGGTGCCGCCAGTGTCATGTTCGGATCATGGCTTGCAGGCACCTACGAGTCGGCGGCCGACACATTGCGCGACACCGAGGGTCGTCTGTACAAAGAGAGCTTCGGCATGGCATCGAATCGGGCTGTGCGCAATCGCACCAGCAACGAGACGGCTTTCGAACGTGCACGCAAAGAACTCTTCGAAGAGGGCATCAGCACGTCCCGCATGTACCTGTCCCATGAACGTCCGGGTGTCGAGGACATCGTCGATCAGATCGTTGCCGGCGTGCGCTCGTCATGCACCTATGCAGGCGCTGCCAACATTCCCGATTTTCACGAGCGGGCCGTTGTCGGCGTGCAGAGCGCTGCCGGGTACGACGAGGGTCGGCCGCAGGGCACCAGCTGGTGACCATCACATGACTCGTGTCGTCGCCATCGACGGGCCCGCTGGCGCAGGCAAGTCGACCATTGCGAGGTCCTTGGCGCGAGATCTCGGAGTGCCATACCTCGACACGGGAGCCATGTATCGGGCCGTGACGTACGCGGTCTTGCGTGATGGCCTTGATCCGCGTGACCAACAAGCCGTGGTCGCCTTGGCCAATCGAATCCGAGTCGAGGTGGACGCAGAGACGATCGCTGTCGACGGCCACGACATCACCGCCCACATTCGAGAAGTCGA
>JBILKS010000232.1:0-3077 GCA_044376595.1 Ilumatobacteraceae bacterium
GTCGATCGGGCTGTCCTTTTCGATCTGGCTGGCCATGGGGACAGTCTTGCCGAATGACGGCAGGGGAAAATCAGTTCGCCGGGGTCAGGCAGGCGAAGTGGCGACGTTGCGCGAGTCGGTGTCGACTTCCACGATGCCGTCGTTGACACGCACGGCGTAGGTGGGCTGGCCCTGTTCCTTCACGGCTTCCCAACCGGTGCGCAGGTCGAAAGCCCATTGGTGTCCGGGGCAGACCAACTTGTCTTTCAGGATGACTCCGGTGTGCATCTCGCGTTCACGGTGGATGCAGAGATTGTCCATGGCGAAGAAGTTGTCGTTGTGGGCGATGACCAGGATCTTGGTGCCCTCTTCGGTCTGGACGACCACTTTCTTCTTCTTCTTGACTTCGTCGACGGAACCGGCTGTCAGCCACATGTCACTCGGTGTCCTTCTTCGAGAGCCACTTCTGCTTGATGCGATCGTCGACCGAGTTGGGAAGCGACTTGTCGACGGCGTTGGCGTCGAGTGGCTTCTGTTCGGGGTCCCACTGCACTGCGCAGTCGCCGGATGCATAGACCTGGCAGGCCAGGCGCCAGCCTTGGTCGAGGAGATCGCCGAGCCGGTCACGCTCACGCTTGCGCGGGGGACTCAGGTGCTCGGCGCCTTCGGTGACGAGGACGCGGTCTGTGCCACAGTTCCCACTGGCGCACTTGTAGGGAACTCCGCATTCGTTCCGGATGGCGACGCGCAACATGTTGACGTCGTCGCCATCCGGAAACTGAACAGCACACTCTGACGTGAGAAAACGAATGGTCGGCATGGGGGGACAGTTCTATCGCCGGTTCGTCTTCTCTGTCATTTCCTCTTGTTGATTACCGGATCAGGCGCCGACGAGGTCGGGAGCGACGTAGTTGTCGTAGAGCGCCTTGGTGTAGGAGAAGCGCATTTCCGCACCGGCACGCACGATGTCGAGGCAGCGCTGCTGCAACTCGATGGTGTCTGCGTAGTCGAGGACGATCTGGTAGCCACGCTCACCGTGCACCTCGTCGGAGGTGATGTGGAGGTCGAAGAACTCGACCTCTTCTTCGGTGAAGCCGTACTTCTCGATCAGCGGGGGAAGCTGCTTGCGGTAGATGCTGGGCACCTGCGACTCGAGTCCCACGATCAGCGCAGCCGTGGCCACGGTGAAGTGTTCGCGCATTGCCACCGAGTAGCACCAGCCCTGGAGTCCACGGGTGACGGCGTTCATGTTCTTCGGGTCCATCACGCGCTCACGCGTGGTGCCACAGGCCTCTGCGAAGCGCAGGAGAAGATCGGTGTGGCGGATGTCCGAGAGTTCTTCTTCGTACATGTTCTGAAGAAGGAAGTCCTTGGCATCGGTTGCGTGGTCGGGTGTGTTGGCGTAGATGTAGCCCAAGTAGTCAGCGAAGGGGCCGACGTAGTGGTAGTGATTCTCTGCCCAACGCGCGAAGTGCTCGCGCTTCAGGTCGCCGTTTGCCCATGCCATGCTGAACGAAGCGTTCTTGGCCTCGCGGCCTTTGATCGCGTCTTCGAGAGCGGCGCGGAACTCGTCCTTGTTCAGTAACTTGGCTGATGTGTCCTGCGACATTTCTAGCTACCTTTCCTGTGTCGATACTTGTGTGAATACCGGTGTGTCTGTTCGGAGAATCCCCCGTGACGTATAATGTATACGAGATGGCGCATCCCGGCAAGTCCAGTTCGAAGAAGCTTGTCCCATGAGCCTCCCTCGTGAGTTGGCGGTGATGGCCGAGCAATGCACCGGCCGAGGAGCGCGGGGCGTTGCGGTTGCGGCGGCTCCACAGGCCGCGCACATCGGAGCGCGGGTGTTGGAAGAAGGTGGCAATGCCTTCGATGCCGTTGTGGCGATGGGTCTGGCTGAGACGGTTCTCTTGCCTCCGAAATGTGGCCTTGGTGGTGACCTCATCGCGATTGCGAGGTCAGCGAGTCGGGATCCCGAGGCCCTGGTAGCCGTAGGTGGGGCGCCCGGTGGCCTGGCAGGTGTGGTGGAGTCCGGACAGTGGTCCGACACCGGTCCGTGCAGCGTCGGCCCTCCCGGTGCCCCCGCGGGATACGCGGCCCTCGCAGCACGAGGCACGAAATCGTTGGATGAACTGGCGCGGCCCGCCATCCAACTGGCGCGTCACGGATTTGCTTGGGCAGAGGTGTGCCACGATCTCGCCGCGCAATCGACGCAGTTGGTGGCCGCATGGAATCCCGATGGATGCGACTACTACCCCAATGGTGCGCCGTTCGCCACGGGCGACGTGGTGCGCTTGACGCGTCTCGCTGATGCACTCGAGATCTATGCGGCGCGACCGAATGAATTCCTGCACGGCGAAGTCGGTCGTGCAATCGTCGATGCAGTGCAGGCCCGTGGCGGCGTGATCACTCTCGCCGACATGGAGCACGCTTCTGCCGAGTGGATGCAGTGCGTGTCGTCCGATGTGCAAGGACATCGCCTGTGGGTGACCCCGGCGCCAACGTACGGACCAACTCTCTTGGCCGCCGTTGCGGGCGCACACAACGCCAGCACGGTTGCCGACGAGTATCACCGATTCATCGTTGCCATGCGCGCGAATCGCGAGGCATTGGCTGATCCGTCGGGTACGTCCATGGTCAGCGCCGCCGACACTCTGGGCAACGTGGTCACCATGGTGCATTCCAACTCGTACCCGCGCTTCGGCAGCGGCATCGTTGTGTCCGACTATCAGTTGATCCTGAACAATCGCGCGGGACGCGGCTTCACCCCGGTGCCGGGGCATCCGAACTTCCCCGTTGCCGGACGACGCCCGGCAACGACGCTCCATGCATGGGCCCTGCGCAGTGAGAGAGGTGACTACTACTCGGGCGCAACGCCGGGAGGTGCCAATCAGGTGCCGTGGAATACGCAAACGATTGGTCAGATCATTGCCGGAGTCAGCGAACCCGGCGTGTTGGTGACGTCGCCGCGGTGGGAGTGGTTGCCCGACGACGACGGCGTTCGTCTCGAGGGTGGCTTCACCGAAGAGAAATTGGGCAACATCGAAGAACTGGCCCCCCGCACCGTCAGATCGCCACGTTGGGCCACACGAGCGGCC
>JBILKS010000233.1:0-3071 GCA_044376595.1 Ilumatobacteraceae bacterium
GCTCAACGGCATGGCAGTACGCGTTCCACTCCTGAATGCATCACTCACCGACTGCGTGTTCACCATGGCACAAGATGTCACCGCCGACGAGATCAATTCGTTGTTGCGCACCGCGGCCAACGGGCGACTGAAGGGAATTCTCGGCTTCGAAGAACGTCCGTTGGTGTCGGCCGATTTCGTGAACGACACACGATCCGGCATCGTGGACGCCCCGTCCACCATGGTGATCGACAAACGCATGGTGAAGCTGGTGGTCTGGTACGACAACGAATACGGCTACGCCCATCGCATGATGGATCTCGCCGCCAAGGTTGCCTCGTCACTCGTGGGAGCGTGAGATGAAACTGCGCAACTATGCACTGGTCACGGCCGGTTACTGGGTGTTCACCCTCACCGACGGCGCCTTGCGCATGCTGGTGCTGCTGCACTTCAACGATCTCGGGTACTCAGCGGTTGCGATTGCGTTCCTCTTCTTGGCTTACGAGTTCATGGGCATCCTCACCAACCTGCTGGGTGGTTGGGTAGGTGCGCGCCGCGGGCTGAACCGCACTTTGGTGGCAGGCCTCGGCCTCCAGATGGTTGCGCTGGGCGCACTGACTCTCGAGGATCCATCATGGCAGCGATGGGTGTCGGTCTCTTTCGTGATGGCGATGCAGGCGCTGTCCGGCGTTGCCAAGGATCTCACCAAGATGAGTTCGAAGAGCGCAGTGAAGACCGTTGCCGGCAATGGCTCACTGTTTCGACTGGTTGCGATTCTCACCGGATCGAAAAATGCCCTGAAGGGCGTGGGCTTCTTCCTCGGCGCTGCACTGCTGTCGTGGACGAGCTACGACGCTGCACTGTGGGTGATGGTGGCTGCTCTTGCCGCCACCTTGGTGATGCTCCTGATCTTCCTGAACGAGGACATCGGAAAGTCGAAGAAGAAGCCGCCACTGCGTTCTGTGTTGTCGAAGTCGTCAGCCATCAATCGCCTGTCTGCGGCACGTTTCTTCCTCTTCGGGTCGCGCGACATTTGGTTCGTGGTCGCACTTCCGGTGTTTCTCGCCGAACAGTTGAACTGGAGCCACGAAGGTGTCGGCGCATTTCTCGCCGCCTGGGTGATCGGCTACGGAATCGTGCAGTCGTCCGCACCGAAGATTCTCTCGCGTGGTGGACGCACCATCGACGAGGTGCGCGCAACACAAGTGTGGGCCCTGGTTCTGGCAATGATCTCGGGAACCATGGCGTTCTTCGTCGCCCTTGACCTTGGTCGAACGGTTGCCATCGTTGCCGGGCTGGTTGTGTTCGGCGTTGTCTTTGCATTGAACTCGTCGCTGCATTCGTTCCTGGTTCTCGCATATGCGGACGACGACGACGTTGCGCTCGATGTGGGTTTCTATTATTCAGCCAACGCGGCGGGACGATTCGTGGGAACGCTCTTGTCCGGGTTGCTCTACCTCTGGGGCGGACTTCCCGTGGCTCTCTGGGGCTCCACCGTGTTCGTGGTGGCCACATGGCTCTTGGCCCTGCGCCTGGCGCCGTTGCCCGCAGGACATCGCGTCTCGCTTGACGCCATCGAATCGAGCGACTGATACCCAACTCGTGACATTTGTCAAAGTACAAATGTTTGATGTCGTATGACTTTGGAACTAGTCCAAACTCTGATATCGTCGTCACATATGTTGACCACTCCAGCCGATCTCCTGCGCCAGCACGGCGTCCAAGTCACAGCCCAACGCATCGCCGTATTGAAGGCCGTGTCGGCCCGGCCGCATTGCACGGCCGACATGATCGCGGAGTCGGCCACATCCGACATCGGGGCCATTTCTCGGCAGTCGGTGTACGACGCACTGGGCCTCTTGGCCGAACGTGGGCTTGTGCGTCGGATCCAACCCATTGGGTCGCCCGCTCTGTACGAAGACCGCGTTGGCGACAACCACCACCATCTCATCTGCCGCTCGTGCGGCGCGGTGCACGACGTGGACTGCGCGGTGGGTGAAGTGCCGTGTCTCACCGCCGGCGACAACAAGGGCTTTGCGATCGACGAAGCCGAAGTCACCTACTGGGGCCTGTGTCCCACCTGTCAAGACCACTGATACCGAAGATCTGAACACATCCCCCATCCCCCAAGACAAACAACAGAGAAGGACAGCGACATGAGCGACAACAGCAAGTGCCCTTTCAGCGGAGCCATGACCGTCAACAACATGGGAACGAACAACGCGGATTGGTGGCCACACCAACTCGACATCAAGGTGCTCCACAACAACCCGGCCGTGGGCGACCCCATGGACCCCGACTTCGACTATGCGAAAGAGTTCGCCTCACTCGACCTCGATGCAGTCGTGGGGGATCTCACCGCGCTGATGACCGACTCACAGGAGTGGTGGCCCGCCGACTACGGCCATTACGGACCTTTCTTCATCCGCATGTCGTGGCACGCTGCCGGCACCTATCGCATCCACGACGGTCGTGGCGGTGCAGGCACCGGCATGCAACGCTTCGCGCCGCAGAACAGCTGGCCCGACAACGCCAACCTCGACAAGGCCCGTCGCCTGCTGTGGCCGATCAAGAAGAAGTACGGCAACAAAATCTCGTGGGCAGATCTCTTCGTTCTTGCCGGCAACGTGGCGCTCGAATCGATGGGCTTCACAACCTTCGGTTTCGGCGGCGGGCGCCCCGACGTGTGGGAACCGGACAACACGTACTGGGGCAACGAGACCACGTGGCTCGGCGACAACCGTTACACCGGTGATCGCGAACTGGACAACCCACTCGGTGCCGTGCAGATGGGCCTCATCTACGTGAATCCCGAAGGCCCGAACGGAAACCCCGACCCGGTGGCTTCCGCGCGCGACATTCGCGAAACGTTTGCCCGCATGGCAATGAACGACGAAGAAACGGTGGCGTTGGTTGCCGGAGGCCACACGTTCGGCAAGGCGCACGGCGCCGGTGATCCGGGCAAGTTCGTTGGACCAGAACCCGAAGGTGCGGCACTGCACGACATGGGCTTCGGCTGGAAGAACTCGATGGGCAAGGGCCACGGTGTCGACACCATCACCAGCGGCATCGAAGGAGCATGGACCACCAAC
>JBILKS010000234.1:0-3060 GCA_044376595.1 Ilumatobacteraceae bacterium
TGCAGAGAAACACGACATCGAGTCCATCGATGCGGGCGATGTCGAACTGGTCGGCCATCAGATCCGGGTACGCAACGGCAAGGCTCGGATACAGCGACGACAACCGTTGGCCGGCCTGAGAATCGCCGGTGGCATACGCCACCTCGATCGCGCCGTGGCGAGACAACAGGCGCAACAGCTCGACCCCCGTATAGCCCGTGGCACCGATGATGGCGGCTTGCTTCTTTGTCATAGGTGTATGACTATACAGATAAATGTATAGTCATACACGGATACCCGTCAGCGGAGAGTGGCTCCGAGCTTTGCCGCGGCGTCGATGCATTTCTGCCGTACCGCGGCCACTTCGTCGTCGGTGAGGGTGCGGTCCGGGGCCTGGAGCCTGAGGCGGAAGGCGAGACTGCGTGACCCTTCGGCGACCCCCTTTCCGCGATAGATGTCGAAGATGTCGAGGCTCACGGCGAGCTGTCCTGCGGCTGACTTGAGAGCCCGCTGAATGTCGGATGCCACCACAGCATCAGGAGCGACGAACGCGAGATCGATGTCGCTCGACGGATAGCGGCTCACGCTCTTTGCCGACGCGGGCTTTGGCTCTTCGCGAAGAACGGTGGACAGAGACACCTCGAGGCAACTCACTCTGCCTGACACGCCGTTGCGCTTCAGCACGACCGGAGAGATCTCCCCCATGGCGCCAATGACCTGCTTTCCTCGCCGCAACGTTGCACTACGACCGGGGTGATAGCCGGGAGGCGTGGTCTTTTGGTCGATCTGGGCACCGATGTTCAGCGCATCGACCAGCAACGTCCACGCCGTCAGCGCGGCCAGTTCTCCGTTGTGGGCCTCGACCGACATGACACACAAAATTTCTTCTTCGTCGGGAAGGGATCCGGTGCCACGCGGATACACGTGGCCCACTTCGTAGAGATGGATCGCGTCGACACGGTGCGACTGGTTGTACGCGATTGTGCGCAAGAGTCCAGGCCGCAGGGAAACGCGCAACACGGACTCTTCGGCTACCAACGGATTGACGAGTGCCAACTGCGCCTCGTCGGGGACGCCTGCCTGCTGAGCAGCGTTCGGATCGAGGAACGGATTGGGCATGGCCTCACACCAACCGGCCTCGACCATTACCGAGTGCACCAGACGACGCCGCTGCTGCACAGTGGACAAGCGACCGTGCACCGTGGAGTTCGGAACGCTCTTGCCGAGTGCGTCATAGCCGTAGTGGCGCGCAATCTCTTCGATCACATCGATTTCCGTGGTGGAGTCGGGCCGCCACGACGGAACGGACACCGAGACAACGCCACCGCGATCCTCACAGGCGAAGCCGATGGGTGAAATGAGATCGGCCACTTGCTGTGCGTCGAGACTGACCCCGAGGATGCGTTCGACCTGATTGAGGCGCACGTCGACGCTGATGAAATCCGGCGGACACAGATCATTTTGAGTGATCTGTGGCGCACCATGAACTTCGAGATCCGGACATGTGAGACGCAGAATCTCCACGAAGCGCCATGCGGCCATTTCCAGACCGTGTGGGTCGGCACCACGTTCGAAGCGCGCCGAAGCTTCGGAACGCAATCCGTGCCGCGCGGCAGACTCGAGCACGGTGTCGGCCGGGAACCACGCCACTTCGAGGGCAATGTCGGTGGTGGAATCAACGACTTCCGAATCGAGACCACCCATCACGCCGCCCAGTCCCACCGGCACGTCATTTCCGTTGGCAATGACGATGTCGGACGGGTTCAGATCCCTGGACTGACCGTCGAGGGTGGTGATGGTCTCTCCCACCTTTGCGAAGCGAACACGAAAACCCGACTGGACGGATCGCAGGTCGTAGGCATGCGTGGGTTGATTGCGCTCGAGCATCACGTAGTTCGATGCGTCGACGACGTTGTTGATGGGCCGCATGCCACTGCGTGCAAGGCGATCTTGCAACCATTGCGGCGATGATGTGATCCGGATGTTCTTCACCACGGTTGCGGTGAAGCGCCCACAGGACTCGGGATCGACGATTGCAACGGGAAGCGTATGCACCGGATGGGACGCCTCGCCGGCGAGGTCGGATCCGACGGCAAGACGCATGTGTGCGGCCAGATCTCTCGCGACACCCAAGTGACCCCAACAGTCTGGGCGGTTGCGTGTGAGATCGAGATCGAACACGGTGTCATTGGTGACTCCGAGAGCATCGAATGCGTCGGCTCCGAGCGGAAGGCCCGGCGGAAGAATGAGAATGCCGCCGTGGTCGTCGTTCAGTTCGAGTTCTTTGGCACTGCAGAGCATTCCCTCGCTGTCAATACCGAGAATGCCGCGCCGCAGGATTTCGCGGCCGTCGGGCATCTTGGTTCCCAGGGTGGCCAGCGGAATCTTGTCGCCGGGCTGCATGTTGAATGCGCCGCACCAGACGTGCAGTTCATTTGCACCATCAGTCGTGACGTACACCCGATGAACCTTTTCGGCATCGGGATGACGCTCGGTGCGCAACACCTGCGCCACTACCACTCCCGCAACCTTTGTTCCGGCCTGCACGACTTCTTCGACAGGCATACCCAGCGACGTCATGGCATCGGACAACTCTTCGATCTCGTTGCCGAAGTCGGCGAACTCGTTGAGCCAGGAAAGAAGAACTTTCATCAGGAGAACTGCCTCAGGAAACGGAGATCGTTGGTGTACATCTCGCGGATGTCCTCGACGCCGTGGCGCTCTTTGGCCATTCGGTCGATGCCGAAGCCGAAGGCGAAACCCGACCACTCCTCGGGGTCGAGTCCACCGGCGCGCAAGACGTTGGGATGCACCATTCCGCAGCCGCCAAGTTCGATCCACGAGCCGTTGGCACGTCGAATGTCGAACTCTGCACTGGGTTCGGTGAACGGAAAGTACGAGGGGCGCAAGCGGCTCGTGAACTCGGCGCCGAAGAACGCCTTGGTGAATGCCTCGATGGTGCCGGCAAGGTCACGGAAGGTGATGTTGCGATCGATCACAAGACCTTCGATCTGATGGAAGACCGGCATGTGCGTGGCATCGGGAGTGTCCCGGCGAAAAACGCGCCCGGGCATGATGGCG
>JBILKS010000235.1:0-3054 GCA_044376595.1 Ilumatobacteraceae bacterium
CGGTTTTGCCGGTTCCGGACAATGTGTAGATCAACTTGTACGACTTGCCTGCACTCAGTCCATCGATGTTCTTGATGAGTCCTGACCCCATAATTCCGCCACCGCACGCTGGAATCGAAGTCATGGGTGACAAAGACGCCGACAAGTCCTCCGACTTGATTTGTGTTCCATTCTCCGTGATGACGTACCTGATTGCGGTATATCCCACCAGATCGAAGGCCGAGAAACCTGAGATGCTCCGTGTCAATGGCTGACCTTCCCGATAGTTCGCGCAAAGGTCGGCCCGCGTGATGCTCGTCGACTCGATCGCGCCGAACTGTACTTCGAGCATCGGCCGGTTTGAGCGCGATCTGAACCACTCGAGCGAATCCGTCCACCCTGTCACAGCATTGCTGGCCGCTGACCAACCATTTGAGCCATCCACCAGATCACTTGGTACCTGGGCTGTCACCGCTCGCTTGCCGAAGCGCACACCAACATCGATCTGAAAATTGATGAATCGATGAAGCGAATAGCCTTCGTTGTCGGACAGATAATTGGCGTTGTAGGTTTCACAGTCCGAGCCATCACACACCTTCACCGGCATCACTCCCATCATGGGAATCGACGTGTTCTGCATACTCGGCCCCAAGTACACAAAGAGACCAAGGATTCCGTTCTCCCCATTCAGCAGAATTGGCGGCACGTCAGCACGACTCGGAGTCGCTTGGGTCGGTCCAACCGCGGCAATCGAGCCAAGAGCCAAGCCAGAGACAAAGACAAAGACAAAGCTGATCAAGGGATGCTTTCGATTCATCCATTTAGATTAGGCAGAACATGCGCAGCTCTCGTTCGAGCCACCGGAGCAGTCAAGGATCCAACGGATACGTAGTACGTTGGGGCTGTGGCACTGCGCAACGCGAACAAGTTGTTAGAGTCCCGAAGCCCCGAGGATGTCACCAGTCGCGCCAACACCCTCGCCTCACGCATAGCCACCACCAAAGACTTTCAGGGCGCCGGAAGCAAACGTGGTCTCGGCTCGATTCTGGTTGCCGATGCAATTCTTCGCCCGCACATGGGCATCAAATACCCGTTGTTTGATGTCCTTGCGCACTTCATTCAAGCGGTGAGGAAATGACCATGGCCGTGCCGGTGACGGAACTCGGTCTGCCTCGGTATCGGATGTCGCTCGACAATCCATCCCATGCCGAATACCACGCCGAAGTAACTACAACCCACCAGAACAGTTGGCTACAACGTTGGTTGTGCGGCTACGTCGTGTTCGGCCACGAAGATGTCACCGCTCTCCTGCGCGAAAGACGACTCCACCAGGCAGCAGGAAAGGTGCCTGCCCTGATCGCCGGCATCGAAAACCCGGTCAGTTCGCTGCCTGCCGACGACATTCTCCTTGCCGAGGGCGAGAAGCACACACGCCTGCGGCGGCTCGTCGCCGAGGCATTCTCGCCGAAATCCATCAACGGCCTCCGACCCGCAATACGCGCGCACGTGGAGGCATTGGTGGACTCAGCCATGCACAGTGCCACTCGCAACAAAAACGGCCGAGTTCTCGTGGAATACCAATCGATGATGGACGAACTACCTGTTGCAGTCATCGGCGACATGCTGGGAACCGGACGACAGGACTTCCCGCTGTACAGCAAATGGGCCGAGTCGCATTTCCAGGTTCTGAAGTCGTCAGCCATCGACGACACCGAACGCGATGCACGATTGGCCCGCGACGCAGCCGAGTTCGATCTCTACTGCGTCGGGCTCATCGAATCACGTCGGAAGAATCTGCGTGACGATCTCTTGAGCAGGCTGATCACCGCCGAAGAGGCAGGCGACCGGCTGACCAACGGCGAGCTGGTGTCACTGATCCGCAGTTTCATCGCTGCCGGAATCGACACAACGAGAAACCAGTTGGGTTCGATGATGGCGTTGCTGGCCGAGCAACCCGACATTTGGCGCCAACTTCGATCCGATCCAGATCTCGTTGCCGGAGCCGTAGAGGAATCGTTGCGCCTGTTGAACCCCATCCGGATGGCCATGCGCATGGTGCACGAGACGTTCGAATACCGGGGTGTGATCTTTCCGGCAGGAACACTGATCGGCATCGGGTTGTCCGGGGCCAGTCGGGATGCAGAACATTTTGTTGAGCCGAACGAGTTTTCTCCCCAGCGCGGAAACGCCCGCGACCACATGGCGTTTTCATTCGGTGTTCACCACTGCCTCGGCGCCGCTCTTGCCCGTGCCGAACTTCAAGAAGCGCTGGGTGTTCTCGTTGCCAAGTGGGAATCAGTCGAATTGGCCGAGCCCATCGAATGGAAGCACGCCAAGCTTCCCGTGTGGGGTCCCGCCTCCATACATTTGGCAGTACGCACCGTCTGACACTGCGTGATCCTCCACGACTAACGTCCGAAGCGTGGAGTGTGCACCATGATTCTCGAGAACTGGGGCGCCACTCCGGCCGAGCAGAACGGCCCCGTAGTCGGTGATGATCTGTGCCCCGACCCGGGCGTCAGCGCCACACGCTGCATCACCATCGATGCGCCACCCAGCGAGGTGTTTCCATGGCTTCAGCAAATGGGCTTCGGACGCGCCGGTTGGTACAGCTACGACTGGATCGACAATTTGGGCCGTCGCAGTGCACAGAAGATCGAACCCAGGTGGCAGTCTGTGACAGCAGGTGATTCGATACCCGGCGGGCCCATCGATTTCGAAGCCGTTGTTGTGGAGTCTCCTCGGCACCTGGTTCTGCGCGTGGGTGGCGTCAGCAGTGGCCGCATGGCACGGCGCTTGTGTTTCACGTTGGCATACGAACTGCGCGATCACCCCACGGGAACCCGACTCGTCACGCGAATGCGCGCACGGATCGATCTTCCCGGTGGCCGTTTTGCGGCCCGCTTCCTACTTGGTCCTGGCGACGGCATCATGTTGCGCCGCCAGTTACTGAACGTCAAGCGTCGAGTCGAAACCGCTTAGCCGGCCGAGCCGCCCTTGCCGCTGCCGAGCGACAACGGCTGATCCGCCTTGGTGAATCGCAGATTCACTTTCAACGTTCCCAACATAATTCCG
>JBILKS010000237.1:0-3043 GCA_044376595.1 Ilumatobacteraceae bacterium
AGACAGCACCACGCCGGCGAGGGGCAGCAGTACGGCGAACGTCAGTGCGCCGAGCCCGACGTATGTCGCGAGTCGAATGGGGCGACGCAGATCCTGAAGCAGGCGGTACTGCGGTTGGTGAGCAACTCGGACTGATCGTTGTGACGTGAGCACAAGAACAATGCCCACCATGCACAACTGGGCTATCGCCAACGCGCTGGCTCGGGGGAGGTCACCCACCAGCACGGCATACCGATAGATCTCGGTTTCCACAGTGGGGCGCTGCGGTCCGGCCAAGACGCGGGCTGCGCCGTACGTGGTGAAGCAGAACAGAAAGACGATCCCAGTGGCGGCCAGCACGCTGCTGCGAATCAATGGCCATGTGATGTCGACGAAGCGGCGCCATGCGGGTGCACCGAGTGTGGCGCTTGCATCGATGAGATCGCGGGGGAGCGACTCCCAGTGGGGCCCCACAATGCGCACGATCACGGCAATGTTCAAGAACACGTGCGCCACGATCAATGGGGCTGCGCCCGTGGCAAGTGATCCGGGGAGCACCGCATTCACGCCGAGACCCACCACGAGTGTGGGAAGGACGAACGGCACCAGCGTGATCGAACGCACGATGTTGCGACCGCGAAAATGCAGGCGACTCAACAGGCCCGCCACCGGAACGCCGACGCCGAGTGTGAGCACTGTGCTGACCGTGGCCTGCCAGAAGGTGAACCACAGGGTCCGCCGCATTGTGGGGAGATCGACAAGATCACCCAGTGCGTCGAGAGTGAGGCCGCGTGACAGCAGCGCAATCGACGGCCACACCACGAACAACGCAACGATTCCTACGGGTGCGATGGCGACCCACCGCACGGTTCGTGAAAATCGTTGCATCGGCGTCACAACGCGGCTGTGCTCCACTCTTCGATCCAGCGTGTCCGGTTCTGCTCGATGTCAGCCGGTTCCAAAGAGAACGGCTTGTCGGGCACGGCGGCAAACGAAGTGAACACTTCCGGAATCTCGGCATCGGGATGAACGGGGTTCACGAAGAGTGTCAGGGGCAGATCGCTCTGGAAGACGGGGCCGGACAGGAAGTCGACCAGTTTCTGGGCGGCTGGGGCATTGTCGGTTCCGGCGAGGACACCGGCGAACTCCACCTGCCGGAAACAGGTCTCGGTGAGAACCCCCGTGGGTGGGGTGTCGATCGGCGGATCGGCATACACCACTTCGGCAGGCGGGCTCGACGCGTAGCTGACCACCAAGGGGCGATCACCCTTGCCCGACGAGCCGGAGAATTCGACGGTGTAGGCCTCGGTCCAGCCGTCGACGATCTTCACACCGTTGTCGCGCAACGACGACCAGTACGTCTGCCAACCGTCTTCACCGAATGCGGCGATGGTGGCCATCATGAAGGCCAACCCCGGCGACGACGAGTTGGGGTTCTGCACCACAAGCAGGTCCTTGTATTCGGGAAGAACGAGATCGTCGAGAGTCGCGGGCGGCTCGACATCGCGCGAGGTGAACCATTCTTTGTCGTAGTTGATGCACACGTCGCCGGTGTCCACCGGAGTCAGTACGCCCTCAGACTCGACGAGCGCACGGATCTCGCTGCTCATTGCTGCGAGATTGGGTGATGTGTAGGCCTCGAAAACACCTGCATCGATGGCGCGAGACATCAGGGTGTTGTCGACACCCCACATCACGTCGCCCTCGGGGTTGCCAGCAGTGAGCGCGGCCTTGGCCACCAACTCGCCGGCATCTCCACCCGTCACGACATCGACCGAGATTCCTGTTTCTTTGGTGAAGGAGTCGAAGATCCCCTCCGATGGCGTGAACGAGTCGTAGGCCAGAAGCGTGATGGTGGTTGGCTCCATGGTTTGGTCTGCTGCCGTATCGGTGGACACCGCAGATGTGCCGTCGGACGCCGTGTCGTCGCTGCCGCATGCGGCCAAGCCGACCAGTGCAGTGACAGCAAGCGCCGTGCCGAGACGTGTACGGAAAGTCATGAGGGGTTCCCTTCTTGGGATGAGATGTGGTTGTTGGGGATCGCGTATGCGAGGGGGAGAAGAACCATGAGTGCTCCGCTGTTCACCGACACGTGGGCAACGTCGTCAACAACTTCGTTGCTGACGCCGCGGCTCACCCAAGGTTCGAGATCGTCGTTGTGCAAATTCCAACGCAAGCCATGCGTTGTCACGCCACGAGCCACGCCATTCATGGCGTGAAGTGCCGCAAGCTGTGCACGCGGCTGGTGGAACTCCACGCTGTCGCCGCCGTGCAAGACGTACACGTGTGCTTCGCCCACTGCGGCCTGGATGTGCAGGTGGTCGAGATCGGGATGGAAGAGCGCGGTGGTCACGCCGTGTGCGTGATCAAGGCGCCCGCCGCCGGGGCTGAGCAGGAACAGGTTGCGAGATCCACGTTCGGCGGCACAACGCAACGCCAACTCCGTGTCGGTGAAGTCCTTGTCGGTGGGTGACTGGATCACCTCGATGTCGTTGTTGCGAACCGTGGCGAGGCCCGCAGGCGAAATCGAATCGAGATCGCCCACCACCATGTGCGGCATGAGACCCAGTGCAAGAGCGGAATCAACGCCCGAGTCCGCGGCGATGACGGTGTCGAATGCCGGCAGATGCTGCAGGAAGGAAGCGGCAACGGTCTTCCCGCCGGTGATGATGAGAGTGAATTTTCCGCTGGCCGCACCCATGTTGTCCCTCCGCTGGCATTACCCAGATCAGGTTCTTGGGTCGGTGGCGGCGACCACCCTCTCAGCCTGCCGATCCAGCAAGCTCCCCTGTTGTTCTCCAAGGTTACATCTGCGCATTGAATCTTGCGATGCGCAGTTCGACGAAAATCAACGGGTGACATGTTCGGGTGGGCGTCGTCCCGAATGGGAAGATGTGGTCTCGATCGGGGGTGGTCATCGGATGGCCAAGGAAGCACGAAGATGACGGGACCCGAAGACGGACGAAAGAGGTGGGGTGTGGGGATCCTGGAGGGAAGGGTGGCTCTGGTCACCGGTGGTGGTCGCGGAATCGGCGTGGGGATCTGCACGCTTTTGGCGCAGCAC
>JBILKS010000236.1:0-3043 GCA_044376595.1 Ilumatobacteraceae bacterium
TTCCTTCTGGCCGAAATCGGCAACTTCTTCGAGGTGTACAAACTCATCGAACCCGACAAGATGTCGTCCACCGGTGGATGGGCCAATCGTGAAGCCGCCGAAAAGGAAATCGCAGCGGCTCTCGCGCGCTACAAGCACTGACCAGATCTGGTCGCCGTCGCAACACACATCGTCACAACGCTCAACTTCACGACACAAGGAGGATGAGCCATGGCTCTCATCTCGTTGAAAGAACACCAGTCGTTCGGCTCGCGCCTCGACGAGTTGGTGAATGCGGGGAAGATCACCGATGCCGAGGCCGACGACTTGGTCGCCGCTCCGCGGTGGGTATTGCCCACCGGCGAGATCCTTGGCTACTTGGGTGGTCTCGTCTTGGCGGTGGGTCTCGTGTGGACGATGGCCGCCGCATTGACCGATGCATCACCCATGTCGATTGCGGCACTTCTCTACATCGCGGGCGCCGGCATTCTGGTTCTCGCTGCCTTCTTGCAGCGCAAAGGCGATGTGGCACGCCGCGCTGGTGAGGTATTGGAGCTTGCCGGAGGCATTGCCTGGGTGGCCGCCGTTGCCATCACGCTGAACGAATCCGGAATCCGTGCCGAGCACATCATCTTGTACATCGCGGTACCTGTCACCATCTACGGCTTCCTGCGTCGTACTTACGCCGACTTCAGCGGAACCATGATGTTGAGTGCGGGTTGGATGTTCACGGTTGGTGCCCTCTCGTCACTCAGTGACATGAGCGACATATGGTCCACCTTGATGGTGCTGGGCGGTGGAGTTGTCTTGTTTGCCGTTTCGCACACGCCGATGAACTTCGACTTCGCACCACGCAGCGTGGGTGTCGTCGTGATCGTCTTCACATCGAATTCCGTCAGTGGCATGGCCGGAACGGCACCCGCCACGTTGTTGCCCCTGACTATGTGCGCGTTGCTCTTCGCCTACGCCGCAATGACGGTGCGCTACGAGATTCTCTTGGTGGCCGGTATCGGTCTCACCGTTGCCGTGGGTGTGCTGTCGAGTCGGGTTGTCGACAGCGATGTGACCAGCGGTCTCATCGTCACCGCAACGGGCGCAGCACTGGTGGGTTACGCGCTCTACGCCCTGAAACACAAGCGCCAACACCCGCACCAACTCACCACCGCGTAGCCGTCACTCCTGAATCACGCGCACGGCCACGGTGCGCGTTGTCTTGGGCGTATCGCCCACTTTCGGAGTGGTCACACTCACCGTGCACACACCCGGTTCGTCGGGCGTCTCCAGATGCTTGCCGTTTGGCTGAATGCTGCAGTCTCCGGTGACTTTCCACTTCATGTCCTTGGCCGGAGCAAACGCCGCGGGTTGCACCACCGAGGTCAACGACACCACGCGGCCCGTCTTCAACACGCGTGAAGGTTTCACTGCGGGATACGTGGACGTGTCGATTGACGGCACGTCATCGCGTTGACCCGACAACACCACCCGATACGCCTGCAAGGCACTCAAGCCACGGATCAGGCACGAGTTCTCCAAGGTGCTGCATCCCCTGCCGTTCGGCAGTGCAGTTGCCACCACGTAACCACCCTTCACCGTGGATGGGCTGGCCCACTCCACCAACAAGGCGTTGTCGGCCGGCGAGGACACACGAATCACCACCGGCTTGCTCCCGAGCACGTTCACCGCCGGCATGGCCACCCGCGATTGCAGGCCCACTTCCTCGGTGGCCGCATTGCGCATCTCCACTTCAGCACGCATCTCTTCTTCCACGAGACGCTGGTCGTAGCGCAACTTCGCTGCGTCGACGTCGGTCGCCTGCACAACACCGTTCTGCTCAACCTCGCCGGTTCCATCCAACGTGCCGTCGGCACGATGCCGCACCACCGTCACCACATGTTCCGTTTGTGCATCCAGCCATCCCACATAGACGCGGCTCTCGGCATCGATCGTCATGTACGGGTTCCATCCCGCTCCGGCCACCGACATCAGGCCGTTGGCGCCGAATGAAGTGTCGGGCTGTCCGGCCGGGTCCCACTTCTGCACCGAGACCAGGGGCGTGTCGAACCACGGTTGCGACGGAACCACCGTGGTCCCGCGTCGAAGAGTGAACAGCGCACCCGTGGCGTCCACGTGATGCGAAACCACGCCACCGGCAGCTGCCGCAACGTCGGTGTTGAACGTCACGTTCGGCAGGTTGCCATCTCCCCACGACGTCCCACCGTTGGCCGCAACGAAACCGAACGACACTGATCGCGGTGCCTCCCAGTCGCACTCGGCCAGTTCGCCCTTTTTTGCCTTCTTCAGTCCGTAATGCTCCACCACCACGCCCACTCCGCCCGCGTCTGACCGCACTGCGATGTCGTTCGCGCAACTCAACTCGGTTGTTGCCGTGGGTACCGTTATGTGATCACCTGCACCGAACGGCGTGAGAGTCGACCCGTTGCGCAGGCTCACTTTGTGCAGGTCCGTACGTTGCACGTAGGCGCCGTCGGTGCCCTCTTCCCACACGTGGCCCACCACCACGGCGCTCTCATCGTCCAGTGGCGCCACTTCCTTTGCCGCCGCCGAGTAGCGCACATTCCGCAGGCTTGCCGTCACCGCCACGTCCACGGGCTCACTCTGCATGGGCCCAGCACCTACACGCACGACCCGCATGAAATCGATCCCCGGATGCGCGGTGTAGTCGGCACCCACCGACACCACCGTCGATGCGTCGACCAGCAACGGCCCAGCCAGCGAGGAGTCGAGATATCCCGTGGGCGACAACGTCTGTCCCCACAGCACCGCGTCCACCTTGCGAGGCGAGCCCGGCTGGCCCACGGGATCGAACCCCACCAGCGATGCACCGTCGCCCGTGCCACCCAACGGCGACACCAATGCCACCACGCCATCACTGTCTGCACGCAACGACAACTGTGCCGGCCGCGGCGGTGCGGCGTCCAGCACCTTCAATGAAAACACCGTGGGGTAGTTGCACTTGTTGAACTCGAAGCACACCTTCAACACATTGTCGCCGTTGCCGCTCTTCACCAGTACTGCAGCACTCAACCACTTGCCGCGCGCGTCG
>JBILKS010000238.1:0-3026 GCA_044376595.1 Ilumatobacteraceae bacterium
TTCCCGAGAGCCCGTCGGGAGCTTCGCGCACCTCATAACCCTCGTCTTCAAGCGCAAGACGCAACGCCAGACGTATGTTCTCGTCGTCTTCGATGAACAAGAGCCGGTGCATCACGGACATTCTGCCCGACACAGCCGCGACGTCGCAGAGTTTGTTACACAAAACGCACAGAAACACGCCGCCTTTGTCACAAAGAAACGAAACAATGTGGTGGGTGGTTTCTTCCCGGTGAGCCGTTTTCCTCCCTTTTGGCGGCTCACCGGGAGGGAAGGTCACGTCGCAACGTGCTCTCGAAAAGCGCAAGGCGGGACGCCCGAGCGGGCTGGTGAGATGTCACACTAGAGCCGTGACACGCACCGAGGACTCCGTGCGCCGACCCGCCCGATTGGGCCTTCGCGCAAGAACTCTTCTCTCTTTCGGACTCATCGCTTTGGTCACTTCGCTCCTCGCCGGTGTGGCCACCTACTCGTTCACCCGGTCGAATCTTGTCGAACAGCGAGAAAATGCAATCCGCTCCCAAGCGTTCGGCAACGCACAGTTGATGCGCACGTACCTCCAGACCCGCCGCAACGATGCCGGCCGATTGATCACCACGATCAGAACTGAAAACGGCGGATACGCGATTCTCAAGCTCACTCCTCAGGATGCGTACTACGCCAGCGATCCGTTGCGCTTCACCCAAGACGACCTTCCCACGCACCTCGAAATGCTGGTGTCCACGGGAAAAGCCGGAGTACAGCGGTTCTCCCACGACAACCTCCTTTATCAAGCCGTGGGCGTGCCTCTGCCCGCTGTGGGTGCGGAGTATTTCGAAGTCTTCACGTTGCGCGACACCGAGCGCACTCTCGGCTTCATCCTGAGCGCCCTCTTGGCCGGGTTGATCGTGGCCACGGCAACAGCCATCGCCCTCGGATGGTTCACGTCTCGCCGTCTCCTGCGGCCTGTCAGCCGGGTGGCTGATGCTGCGAGCGACATCGCCAGCGGACAGCTCGACGCGCGTCTCGAACCCGAGAATGACCCCGACCTCAATCGACTCGCGGTGACCTTCAACGAGATGGCCGACACCGTCCAAGAACGCATCGAGCGCGAAGTGCGCTTCGCCAGCGATGTGAGCCACGAGCTCAGATCCCCCATCACCGCCCTGAGCGCCGCGGTAGAAGTATTGGCGGCGCGACGCGATGAACTGTCGGAGCGCAATCAGCAGGCCTTCGATGTGGTTGCCACCCAGGTTCGGCGTTTCGACCGGATGGTGATCGATCTCCTCGAACTCTCACGGCTCGACTCCGGAGCCAGCACAATCAGACTCGAGTCTGTCGACCTCATCGACTTCCTCCGCAGAGTGGCACAGCGATTCGGTTTCGGTGAGGTCCCCATCATCTCCACGGGCGTGGTGCACGGCGAAGTCGCAACCGACAGATTGCGTTTCGAACGCATCGTGGTGAACTTCCTGACCAATGCACGCGAACACGCCGACGGACCGACACGCATCGCGGTGCACGGGAAAGCGGCCACATACACGATCTGCATCGAAGACAACGGGCCCGGCCTGCCCCCAGAGGAGAGACAACGAGTTTTCAACCGATTTGCACGCGGCTCGGCAGCCAAGCGCGGCACAGGCACGGGACTCGGTCTGGCGATCGTGGTGGAACACGCAAAAGCACTCGGCGGAACCGTGTGGGCCGAAGACAATCCGCTCGGAGGGATGCGCTTTTGCGTCGAACTCCCCGCCAACAGCGACCTCAATGCAGACGACACAGGGAAATCAGGCCGACTGGGATGAATATCTACACGCGTCGGATGGCGATGGCAGCCGCACTGATCGTCGCATTCGTCGGAACTTCTTGTGGACCATCCACGGAAAACACCGCACGTGTTGTGGTCGATGTTCCGTTCGGCCTCACCGCTTCGACGTCCACGACCACCACCACAACATCGCTTGTCCCGCCGTCCACCTTTCCCACGGAACCGACCGAAGGTGTTGCGCTGTTCTTTGTTCTCGACGATCGTCTCACGCCAACAATTCTCGATCTGCCACTCGATCCATCCCCGCAGCTCGCTCTTGAAACGCTGCTGGATGGATTGCCGCGCTATGCCCAGGGAACGGTGATCCGCACGGCACTTCCCGAACAACTCACGGCCACGGTTGTCGTGAGTCGCGGCTTGGCGGTTGTCGATACCGACACGTCGCTGCTCACCGAGATTTCACCCGTCGACCAGCGACTCGCCATCGGACAAATCGTTCTCACGCTCACCTCACGGCCGGGCATCGGACAAGTCACATTCACTGTCGACGGCAAACCTCAGGCGGTGCCTCGAGGCGGTGGAGATCTCGCGCCGGCCAACCAACCGGTTGCCTACGACGACTACGTCGGGTTGCTCGACAACGACGCCAACTGAGCGCGCAGCTTCAATAGCCGAGGCGCTGAACGCGATCGGCTCTTTGCTGCCAGTTCTTGTCCACCACGACGTGCAATTCGAGGAAAGCTCCGGGCTTCATCTGCTTGCGCGCTCTCTCTCCCACCAGCTTCAGGATGGCGCCCTTCTTGCCGATGACCATTCCCTTTTGACTGTCACGCTCGACGACAATTTCGCAACGCACCCTGGGCCACTCCCACTCGGTGACCCTGGTCGCGATGGAGTAAGGCAACTCGTCATTCATCACCGCCAGCAACTGTTCACGCACCAGCTCAGCCACCCACTCCTCTTCGGGTGTATCGGAGACGTCGTCGTCCGGGTAGTACTGCGGTCCTTCGGGCATGGCGGCCACCAATGCCGAAATCAGCTCGGGAACACCCTCTCCCGTCTTGGCGGAAACCGGGAAGTACTCGTCGGCCGCCAACACAGAGAGTGCCGAAAGTTGCTTCAGGATCTTCTCCCTGCCAGCGATGTCACATTTGTTGAGAATCACGAAGAACGCAACACCGTCACGTCGCGTACCGACATTGTCGACAACCCACTGATCCCCGCTGCCGTAGGCCTGTGTGGCGTCGACCACCAGACAGATCACATCGACTTCGTCGGCACT
>JBILKS010000239.1:0-3022 GCA_044376595.1 Ilumatobacteraceae bacterium
TTCGGCGACCCAACCGAAGTGCAGCGCCGCGCCGCCCAGCATCTGAACGTCGTAGTGGCGCTGACCGAGCACCCGCTTGCCGGCCTCGCGCATGACGGCGAAGGCCTCGACAAGAAGGTCGTCGAGCGACTCGCCCCGTTCGATGCGGGCGCGGAACTCGTCGGTCTTGCCACGTAGCGCGTCGTCGGACAGGGCGACGGTGGAGGCTTCGAGGGCGTTGATCTCGGGAACGAGACCCTCGAGGGCCTTCACTTTCTTGCCTTCACCAGCTCTGAGAACGCGATCGAGAATGCCCATGCGGTGTCGAATGCTACCGGCTATGGGGTGGCCGCGACCGCCCAGCACTCCACCAAATCCGCGCCAACACTGCGAAAAGCACGTCGTGCAGCCCGCAAAGTGGACCCTGTCGTGGTGACATCGTCGATCACCAAGATGCGCGCCCCTTCCGCTGCGGGATGCGCCACAAATGTCGGGCCGCTCAGTCGCTCACTCCGACTGCGTCCCGTCTGGGTGACGACTCCCCGACGCCGCAACAACGGGCGTACCGGCACGTCCAGCAGTCGACCTGCGTGACGCGCAATGAGTTCGGCATGGTCCATACCCCTCCGCCGTCGGTGTTCACCCGTCGTTGGTGCCCAAGTCACCATGTCGAACGTGTCGGCGAGGTTGACGCGGTCACCGAACTCTTCGATCAACGCACCAACGAGCACTTCCGCGAGTTGCACGGCCAACCTGCGCTTGTTCCGATACTTCAAGGCAACGATCGCGTCCTTCACCTCACCTTCGAAACTGCATGCGGCGCGTACCTGATGTGGCAGGTGATAACGGGAGACACGACGACGCTGCAACGTGGAAAAAGACGGCGGCACTCACCCGTGTGTGCATTACGGTGGCGCGGTGGCTCCTTCCGTGACTACTCGGCCTCTTCGCGAGCGTTTTGTCGAACGATTCCTGCGTTGTGCTGCGGGTCTCTTTTGCTTCGGAGCCGGCATCGCCTGTTTCGTCCACAGCGACCTCGGAGTGCCGCCCTGGGACGTATTTCATCAGGGCATCTCGAAGCTCACGGATCTTCAGTTGGGCACCGTGATCGTCATCGCGGGTGTGGGCGTGTTGCTGCTCTGGATTCCGCTTCGCCTGAAGCCAGGCCTCGGCACCATCATGAATGCCGTTCAGATCGGCCTCGTGGTGAACGTGATGGAAGAAGTCTTCCCCGACAGCAAGATGCTGGTCGCGCGCGTTGCCTACTTGGCGGCGGGGATGCTCTTCATTGCCTTCGGCTCGGGTCTCTACATCGGAGCAGAACTCGGCGTCGGACCGCGCGACGGTCTCATGACCGGCATCAGCGCCAGGTTCGGGGTGTCCATCCGTCTTGCACGAACGAGCGTGGAGATCGTGGTGATGATCGTGGGAATCTTCCTCGGTGGCACGATCGGTCTCGGAACGTTCGTCTTCGCCCTGGGCATCGGCCCCCTGGTTCAAATCGCCATGAAGGCCCTGCGCATGCCCCCGTCGCTCACCGAAGCAACGACGGGGGAAGCGCTGGAAACCTGAGCCGCACTCAGTAGCGGTAGTGCTCGGGCTTGAACGGACCCGACGGCTCGATGCCGAGGTATTCGGACTGTTCGTCGGTCAACTTGGTGAGCACCACGCCCAAAGCCTCGAGGTGCATCAAGGCAACCTTCTCGTCGAGATGCTTGGGCAGCACGTACACGCCCACCGGATACTTCGACGTGTTGTTGAACAGTTCGATCTGGGCAATGACCTGGTTGGCGAACGAGCAACTCATCACGAAACTGGGATGTCCGGTGGCGCAACCGAGGTTGACCAATCGACCCTCGGCCAGAACAATCACCGAGTGCCCGTCTTGGAACGTCCAGAGGTCGGTGCCGGGCTTCAACTCGTCGCGGACCGCACCACTGCGAGCCAACCCAGCCATGTCGATCTCGTTGTCGAAGTGTCCGATGTTGCAGACGATGCCGTTGTGCTTCATCTTGGCCATGTGGTCGACCGTGACGATGGCTTCGTTTCCGGTGGCCGTGACCACGATGTCAACCTCGCCGATGACATTCTCGAGTGTGTCGACCTGATAGCCCTCCATCGCCGCCTGCAGGGCGTTGATGGGGTCGATCTCGGTGACGATGACGCGTGCACCCTGGCCACGAAGACTCTGTGCACAACCCTTGCCCACGTCGCCGTAGCCGCACACCACTGCCAACTTGCCCGCGATCATCACGTCGGTGGCACGGTTGATGGCGTCGATCAAGGAGTGGCGGCAGCCGTACAGGTTGTCGAACTTGCTCTTGGTGACGCTGTCGTTCACGTTGATGGCGGGGAACAACAACTCGTTGCGCTCGGCCATCTTGTAGAGACGCTTGACTCCAGTGGTGGTCTCTTCGGTCACACCCTTGATCTGGGCGGCCATGCGGGTCCACTTCTGCGGCTCGGTCTTCAGCGTGCGCTGCAACAAGCCGAGCACAATGGCAAGTTCAGGATTGCCCGCGCTGGTGGGGTCGGGAACTTCGCCCGACTTTTCGTACTCGACGCCCTTGTGCAGCAACAACGTGGCGTCGCCACCATCGTCGAGAATCATGTTGGCACCATCGCCGTCGGGCCAGGTCATCATCTGGTCGGTGCACCACCAGTACTCCTCGAGTGTTTCGCCCTTCCATGCGAACACCGGAACACCTTGGGGATTGTCGATGGTGCCGTTCGGGCCCACAACAACCGCGGCCGCCGCGTGATCTTGCGTGGAGAAGATGTTGCAGCTTGCCCAGCGAACCTCGGCACCCAGTTCCACCAGTGTCTCGATGAGCACTGCGGTCTGGATGGTCATGTGCAGCGAACCGGAAATGCGACAGCCGGCCAGTGGCTTGGACGGACCGTATTCCTTGCGCAACGCCCGCAGGCCGGGCATTTCATGCTCGGCAAGATGGATCTCCTTGCGGCCGAACGGAGCAAGGGAGAGATCGGCAACGCGGTAGTCCTTGCGCGCAGCCATTGAAGTGACAGACATGGTGGGGCC
>JBILKS010000002.1:0-26877 GCA_044376595.1 Ilumatobacteraceae bacterium
CGACATGAGCAACGCCACACTCGACGATCGCATCACGTACCACGACTCGTGCTACCTCGGTCGCCACAACGACGTGTACATGGCACCGCGCAAGGTGGTGGGCAGCATCAAGGGTGTCCAGGTCATCGAAATGCAGCGCAACGGAACCAAGGGCATGTGCTGCGGAGCCGGTGGCGCACGTATGTGGATGGAAGAGAGCATTGGCACCAAGGTCAACGACGAGCGTGCTCGCGAGGCCATCAGCACCGGTGCCACTCGCGTGGCCACCGCCTGTCCGTTCTGCTACATCATGCTGGACGACGGCGTGAAGGGTGCGGGCGTCGACGAAAGCGCCGTGAAGGTTGCCGACATCGCCATCCACGTGCTCGAGGCAATCGAGAACGGCGAGCGCCTTGCTGCCAGCACCGACGCACCTCTCAGCACGCCTGTCGCTGGGGAGTAGCTCTTCGGCTCAGCCGAAGTTCTCGAAATAGCGGCTTGGAGTCGGCCCGCGCTGGCCTTGGTACTTCGAACCCTTGGCTCCCTTGCCGTAGGGCTTGTCGGCCGGCGTTGTCATCATCATGAAACTCACCTGGCCGATTTTCATGCCGGGATACAGCGTGATCGGCAGGTTGGCCACGTTCGACAACTCCAACGTGATGTGACCGTCGAAGCCGGCGTCGATGAAACCGGCCGTGGAGTGAATCAGGAGTCCGAGACGACCCAGACTCGACTTGCCTTCCACGCGAGCCACCATGTCATCGGGAACACCAACACGCTCGAGCGTGCTGCCAAGAGCGAACTCACCAGGGTGCAACATGAACGCATCGCCATCGGCGATCTCCACCAACTCGGTGAGATGGGTCATGTCCTTCTTCACGTCGATCACACCAGCGGTGTGATTGCGGAACACCCGAAAGAGATTGCTGACCTTCACGTCGATGGACGACGGCTGAATGCACGTTTCGTCGAGCGGGTCGATGATGATCCGGCCTGCGGCCAGCTGTTCACGAATGCTGCGGTCGGACAGAATCACGCTTGAAACCATAGCCAAATGGCTCTCCGGCCCTTCATTTGAAGGTTCTTCGGGGCCTTTCCGGCTCGCAGAATCAATCGCGGCGGCGTGGCCACAGCACGACAATGGCGAAGAACGCAATGATCGACACGGCGAAGAGGAAACCGTACGCCCGACGGAACGGGTCAACCGGATCGTCCCCGCCCGCACCGATCATTGCAACCACTGCGGCAATGCCGATTGCTCCCGACAAGAAGCGGCCCGTACTGAATGTGGCATTTCCTGCCGGAAAGTCCTCGCGTTGGAGGTCGATCAGGGCGGCCGCATTGAGGAACGAGAACAGCAGGCCCATGCCGATTCCGGTGAGAATGAGACCCGGGAACATATGACCCCAGTAGTCAGGCTCGGCCTCGATCATGAACGTGAACCAGGCGGTTGCACACAAAAGCGCAACCGCACCCGTACTCAGGAGTTGTCGATAACCGAACCGGGCGACCAGACGCGACGACAGAATTGCGCCGGCCCCACCAAGAACCGGGGTCGGCGACATCGCAAGGCCGATGCCCCACGCGTCGTACTTCCACAGGCCGCCGAGTACGAGTGGCCAGATGAGCCAGACGGCCATGCCGATCATGGACACCGAAACGTTTGCGATGTTGGCCACCCGAAAAGTGGGCACCCTGAAGAGGGCCACCGGGAGGAAGGGTCGCGCATGGCGGTTCGAGCGCACCAAGAGAAGCGGCACCAGCAGGCTCGCCACGGCGAACACGGCGAGCGTTCTCGCGTTGGTCCAACCCCACGAGTTTCCCTGTACCAAGCCGAGAGCAAGAAGTCCCGTGGACATCGTGCCGGCAAACATGCCCACGATGTCGGGCAAGCCGCCACCGGCGTCGGTGTTGGCACCGAGTTGGTCATGACCATGGACGAAAACCGAGAGCGCAAGAGCAACCAGACCAAGCGACAGCGGGACCGCGAAGATCAATCTCCATTGACCACCAGTGATGAGTGCGCTCGAGATGATCGGGGCAGTCGTCGATCCGATGGGAAATGCACCCGTCCAGACGCCCATGGCAAAAGCGCGACGCTCTTCGGGCCATCCCACCAGTGCCACCGAAACTGACGCCGGCACGACAAAGGCACCGCCCACACCCTGCAACACGCGGCCCGCAATGAGCACCGCGGTGTTCGGAGCGAAGACACACACCGCAGATGCCGCCACGAAGATTCCCGCACCCAACTGGAAGGCTCGCAATGTTCCGATGCGGGACGAGAGTGCGCCTCCGAGCATGGTCAGCGCCGCAAGGATGATGGAGTAACCCGACAAAGCCCACGACAATGCAGCCAGGCTGGACCCGAAGTCTTCCTTGATGAGCGGAATCGCAAGGTTGGTGCCCGTCACTGCGAAGGGAAGGGCCGCCATGCCCAGCATCGACGTGGTGAGACCGATGATGGCAATGCGCGGCACTGCCACCTTCTCTGTTACCCCCGTCACTGGTTCAGTTTGGCACGTTGCCTCACTGGCGATGGACACGGACGCGTAGCTCGCCGGCCATCGTGAGATACGCGACCGCCGTGTGTGGCCGTTTCGGCGACCACTCAGTGTCGAGCGACGTCCACGTGATGCCGTCTCGCGAGACCTCGACCACAACGGGGCGACCCGATGTGCTCGAGGATGTCTTGGCAGCATCCCAGATGAACTCGTAACGGCCAATGCCCGGGAATGTCCGGTATTCGTCGTAGAACGAGCACTCGTTCGACGATGTGTAACCCTGCTCGGCGGCATTCTGCTCAGGCGGAGGAACGATGACAGGCTTGGTCCGGTAGACCGCTCCGAGCGGTGAGCACGAACTGCCGATGATTGTCGAGCGAGTCACGCTGATCGCGGCGTTCTTTGTTCGCAAGGTGCTTGTTGTGGATGAGCCCTCTGCCCCGCAAGCCGATACCAGGAGACCACTGGTCAGCAAAACGGCGGCACGACGTGTGAACACGCCAAAAGCGTAGTGCGGGATCGGCGAGCGTTTCATCGTTGTTTGGCCATCGGTTGTTTCGCCATCGATTGTTTCACCAAGGCAGTCTGAGGCGTAGTTGGGCATCACAAGTGCTCGGATTTCAGCAGTACGATCCCAGCATCATGCGGATGTAGTTCAGTGGCAGAACATCAGCTTCCCAAGCTGAGAATGCGGGTTCGATTCCCGTCATCCGCTCCATTTTTTGACTTGCGCACACACTCCGGTGACCAACATCAACCGGAGGTATCACGTGCCCGTCACCGAAACACAGAGACATGCGCTTCATCGCACGCTTCGCGAGGCTTTGGGGGGACCCATGGCCGAGATTCTTATGGAGCATCTTCCGCCAGCGGGGTGGGGCGACGTTGTCCGGCGCGCCGATCTCGAACAAATGCAATCGACCATTGTCAGCGCACTCACCGAAAAGGTACGCAGCCAAACCCGCTGGTTCGTCGGCCTCTTCGCCGCCCAGTACGTGGTCCTGCTGGCGCTCGTGGTGCGGTAACGCGAGTCAGTCGGTCGGCGGCTTGTAGGTCGAGAGGAATCGACCCAACCGACCGATTGCTTCGGTGAGGTCCTTGGCCCACGGCAACGTGACGATCCGCAGGTGATCGGGCTTCGGCCAGTTGAACCCCGAGCCTTGCACCAACAGCACTTTCTCGGCTCGCAGGAAATCGAGCACGAAACGTCGGTCGTCCTTGATGGGATACATCTCGGGGTCGAGTCGCGGGAATACATAGAGCGCACCCTTCGGCTTCACACAACTCACGCCGGGAATGGATTCGAGAGCATTCACCGCGGCGTCGCGCTGTGCGAGCAGTCGGCCACCGGGAAGAACGAGATCCTTGATGCTCTGGCGACCACCAAGAGCCGTTTGAATTGCGTGCTGTGCCGGCACGTTGGCGCAGAGGCGCATGTTGGTGAGCAGGGTGATTCCCTCGATGTAGCTCGCGGCGTGATGCCGTGGGCCGGTGATCATCATCCACCCGGAACGGAATCCGGCGAGGCGGTACGCCTTCGACAGTCCGTTGAACGTGAGCGTGAAGACGTCGGGCGCAAGGGCGGCGAACGGTGTGTGCGTTGCGTCGTCGTAGAGGATCTTGTCGTAGATCTCGTCGGCCATGATCACCAAGCCACGCTCGGCGGCGATGTCGGCGATCTGGCGGAGAATCTTGTTGCTGTAGACCGCACCGGTGGGATTGTTCGGGTTGATCACCACGATGGCTTTGGTGCGGTCGGTCACCTTGCTGCGGAGGTCCTCGACATCAGGGTTCCAGCCGTCTTCTTCGTTGCACAGGTAGTGCACGGCCTTGCCACCCGACAGCGTGGTGGCAGCGGTCCACAACGGATAGTCGGGGGCGGGGATCAGAACCTCGTCACCCTCGTTCAGAAGCGCCTGAAGCGCAACCTGAATGAGCTCGCTCACGCCGTTGCCCAGCCACACATCGTCGACGTTGGTGATGTCGATTCCGTGAGTCTGGTAGTACTGCACCACGGCAGTGCGTGCAGAAATGATGCCTTGGGAGTCGGAGTAACCCTGGGAGTTCGGCAGATTTCGCACCACGTCGACAAGAATTTCGGGTGGTGCCTCGAAACCGAATGGCGCGGGATTGCCGATGTTCAGCTTCATGATGCGATGTCCCGCATCCTCCAAACGACGCGCTTCTTCCAACACGGGTCCACGGATGTCGTAGAGAACGTTGGCCAGCTTGTTGGATTGCTTCACTTCCACCGCGTCAGCCTGTCAGATCTCGGTGGAAAAACCACGCTGATTTTCGTTTCTCGGCGCACCATGTTGCCAAAACTGCACACGGTGGCGCCGAAAACCCTCAGAGGGATTGGGCGAGTTCGAGGGCTTGCTGTGTGGCGAAGGTCCAGCGGCGAGGCGCGTAGGCATCTCCCAGGATGTGCAGTGCGGGAACCTTGCCGCGCAAAGCATCAAACAGCGACGACTCGGAGTAACTGCCGGTGGCGAGCACCACGGTGTCGATGCCGTTGATCATCTCTTCGCGGTTGCTGTACGAGTGAGCCAGGCGCACCCAACCCTCGCCGATCTCGGTGGCACGGAACATGGTGCGCACCTTCACACCCGCTTCGTCCACCATGGCCATCATCGAACCAATGGAGTACGAGCCCACCAACTGCGACGGCGACAACGTGGGGAACACCACGGTCACGTCGTGGCCGTGGCCGGCCATGTGTTCGGCAACGGTCAACGGCGACGGACGGTCGTCTTCGGCGATGATGACCACGCGCTTGCCCGGCGTCTTCTCGCCGTTCAACACTTCAGCCACCGTGAGCACGTGGGGCATGTTCTCTCCGGGGATGCCCGGGCGTCGCACCTTGGCTCCGGTTGCGATCGCAACCGCGTCGGCTCCGAAGGCAATGACGTCTTCGGGCGTGGCCGTCTTGTTCAACTCAATGGTCACACCAGAGTCGGGCAGGCGCCATTCCTGGAAGGTGATCCACTTGGCGTAGTTCTTGTTCATCCGCACCTTGGCCGACAACACGATTTGTCCGCCGAGGGACGACTCCTTTTCCCACAGCGTCACGTCGTGGCCACGTTCAGCAGCCAAACCGGCCAACTCCATGCCGGCTGGCCCGGCACCCACCACGAGCACTTTCTTCTTCTTCACGAGTGGCTTCAGTCCCCCCTCGGATTCACGGCCTGACAACGGGTTGCCTGCGCATCCGAAGCCGATCCCGTCAACCAAACTGCGATGAATGCAGTCGTTCAAGCCCACGCACGGGCGAATGGTGTGCACCAGATCGCGCTTCACCTTGTTCACGAAGTTGTGATCAGCGATGTTGGCGCGCACCATTCCCACGATGTCGGCCTGTCCCGCTTGGATGATTTCCGACGCGCGTTCCGGCGACGTCACACGTCCCACGTACACCACCGGCAGGTGCGTGGCGGTCTTGGCTTCGCCGCAGAGTCCGGCCCAGTGTCCCTCGGGATGCGCACCGAGCTGGATGTACGAAGGCACACCCCAGTTGTTGCCCACGTCGAGTGAGAAGTAGTCGACTGTTCCGTCTTGCGTGAACTTCTGCAGCAAGTACTTGCAGTAGTTCACGTCGTATCCACCGTCGAGCAGTTCGTCGATGCAGAGGCGCAATCCCAACGTGACCGGACGCTTCACGTGATCGCGAATGGAGTTCACCACGTCGCGCAGGAATGCGCGACGTCCCTCCTCGCTGCCCCCGTAGGCGTCGGTGCGCTTGTTGGTTTTTGGTGAGAGGAACCACTGCAACAAATCGTCGTGGTTGGCGTGCAACTCAATCACATCACAGTTGGCATCGGCTGCAAGTGCGGCCGACTCGCCGTATTCCTTGATCATCCATGCGATTTCGTCGGCATCCATGGCGTGGGGAATCTTGAAGTCGGCAAACCCGCTTGGCTCTTGCGATGGTGACAATGGCTTTCCACCCTGCAACACCATTTGCACCGTTCCGTATCCACCGGCGGCATGAATCGCCTCCATCATGCGCCCCATGCGATCCGCAAACATCGCACTGCGGAACACCCCGGGGCCGTGCGCCCCGACACCGGTGGGCATGAATCCCGGCGGCAATGGGTTGGCAACGAATACCGGGCCGCCGCCCACCCATTCGTTGCCCCCATTCACGCGTGCCACGTAGTACTGAACGAACTTTTGATAGGCCTCTTCGGGGCCCATGAAACCCGCCGCGCCTGCCGAGTGTGGCGGCACGATCATGCGATGCGTCAGGTTCATCGTGCCCACGGTGATGGGCTGGAAAAGTGGCAAGTACTTCGACATGGTTCCCCCTCAGGACATGTGAATGCTGAACGCGCTGAGGAGAGAAACCTTACTTGTTTCAGGTGTTGCAAAAAGACCTGAAACGGTATTTCGGCGCGTGGGTGTGCGTAAAACGCACACCCACGCGCCGAAAAGCCTTGATTTCAGGTCGGGGTCAGTAAGGGAGTGTTCCGCCGTCGACGGCCCACGAGGCGCCGGTGATTCCGGCTGCGGCGTCGGAGGCCAACATCACCGCGGCGGCGGCGACTTCTTCCACGGTGTTCAGACGCTTGATCGACGACTCGTTGGCGAACACCTCGAGCAGTGCGTCGTAGGTACCCAAGCCCATGGCAACTGCACTTTCAGGGCCCGTGGCGCGCACGATGTCGGTCTCGATGAGGCCCGGCAAGATGGCGTTCACCGTGATGCCCAGCGTGCCCACCTCGTGTGCAGCGGCCTTGGTGAGACCGAGCACGGCGTGCTTGGTGGTGGCATAACCGGGAATGCCGGGCTTGCCCAACTTCCCCTCGACCGACGAGGTGACCAAGATGCGTCCGGTCTGGCGCGGGATCATGTGGTTCAGCGCCTTGCGCATACCCCAGAACACCGAGTTCAGGTTCCAGTCGATCTCCAACTGCCATTCTTCGTCGGTCATCTGGAAGACCGGTGCGGTGTTCTGCACGCCGCCCGAGTTCAGACACATGATGTCCAACTTGCCAAACTTCTCGACTGCGAAGTCGACAATGCCTTCCGCTGTGCTCTGCAACATCGCATCGCCGCCGTAGAAGGCGAGGTTCGGACCGCCACCCATTTCCTTGATGGCCTGTTCACCCTTTGCGGCGTCACGGCCGTTGATGACGACCTTGGCGCCTTCGCGCAAGAAGGCCTCTGCCATGCCGCGACCAATGCTCCGCGTGCCACCCGTGATTGCTGCGACTTTTCCGTCAAGCTTTCCCATGATTCGTTCCTTTACGTCGTTCTCTCGTGTCGTTCTGTCTTGTCGTGACTGAGTGATCAGTACGCCGCGGTTCCACCGTCGACGGAGTAGTTGGTGCCGGTCATGCCGCCGCCTGCTTCTGAGGCGAGAAGAACGGCGACCGTGGCCACTTCTTCCACCTTGCTCAGGCGCTTGATGGCCGACTCCTGGGCGAACAGGTCGAGCAGACCCTCGTAGGTGAGTCCCATTGCGGCGGCCGCAGCCGGGCCCTCGGCCATCATGATGTCGGTCTCGATGGCGCCGGGGCAGATGGAGTTGATGGTGACACCGAGTGGGCCCACTTCCTGCGCACAGGACTTGGTGAAGCCGTTGATGGCATGTTTGGCCGTGACGTAGATCGAGATGCCGGGCTTGCCGTGCTTGCCCTCGACCGACGAGATGTTGATGATGCGGCCCCAGTTGCGCGGCAACATGTCGCGCAATGCGTACTGCGTGCACCAGAAGGTGGACCAGAGGTTCCACACCAAGGCATCTTGCAGCGCCCAGTCTTCGAGATCGACAACCGGAGCATGGCCCGCCGCGCCGCCGGCATTGTTCACGAGAATGTCGATGCGGCCGTAGCGCTCGATTGTTCCCTTGACCAGAGCCTCACAACCTTCGCGTGTCTTCACGTCGCCTGCGATGAAGTGAACGCGGTCGCCGCCGTTCATTTCCTTCAGGGCTTGTGCGCCCTTTTCGGCACTACGGCCGTTGATCACAACACTGGCGCCCTCCCGATAGAAGGCCTCGGCGATTCCGCGGCCGATTCCACGGGTTCCCCCGGTGATGAGCGCAACCTTCCCCTGCAACTCCATGTGACTCCCTGTCCTTCTGCGTCCGTATGACGATGGTCTGCGTACAGTAGCCGCTCATTGGCGAAGGGTGAATTGCCCTACTGCCGAAAGGTTTTCGGCGTTGTGCCTGATCGGATCCGGCCGGGTCAGACCTGTGTGCGGCTGGGGCCGGCGGCGGAGCCCTTGAACATCGATTCGGCGTCGAAACCAATGCGTACTTCGGGCTTCAACTCGATCACCACCCGCATGGGAGTGTCGAGATGCTCGACGAATGCCCGCTGACGCTCTTCGCTCTCCGGGCGCACCCGAGCGGCAAGCGCGCGGTACAGCCACGCCTTCACCTCGGGGTCGTCGTGCAACACGATGTCGCCCTTGTAGGTGACTGCCTGGCTGGTACCGATGTCGGTGCCCCGGCTGGTGATGGCAATAGCTCCACGGGGTCGCTTGGCGTAGGCCTTGATGCGCTGGCGCTGTTTGGTGGCGGTGAGCCAGAAACTTCCGTTGGCCCAGACGAAATTCATGAACACACCCACGGGGTCCCCCGCGCTGGTGGTCCACATGAGACAACACTCGGTCTGCTTGTTGAGAAGCGTCTCTTCACGGTCGTTCGACAGAGCAAACACGCTGACGTCGTCGTAGTTGGCGGCCATGGCCTACACCGTAGGCGCTGTGATGTGTCTCCCGGTTCAGCCGATGAGACTGGCCAGCGCCCAGATCGCAGCCACGCCACCCACTACCGCCATGGTGATGGTGCGACTGAGCGGTGCCTTGGTGAGGTCGCCCGCGGCCTTGCGCTGGGGCGGTGGTTTGACGATGGCCATCACGTTGCCCACACACAATGCTCCGCCCAGGGCCAGCACCAGCCATGCAAGAAGGTCTTCGCCGAGAAACATGGAACGACTATGACGACTTCGACGAGAAGTTGTCGAATCGTGTGTAGTTGGCCGAGAACACCAGGCGAATATCGCCGATGGCTCCGGCACGGTGCTTGGCGATGTTGAGGAAGGCGTCGGCCTTGCGCTGAGGGTCGTCTTCGTACACCGCGGGCCGGTACAAGAACATGACCACGTCGGCATCCTGCTCGAGGGCGCCGGATTCACGCAGGTCGGACAGCGTGGGCCGCTTGTCCTGGCGCTGTTCGAGGCCGCGGCTCAGCTGGCTGAGCGCCACGACCGGAATCTTGAAGTCACGGGCAAGGATCTTCAGGTTTCGGCTGATTTCGCTGACTTCCAACTGGCGGTTCTCTGAGCCGCTGTTGCCGCCCATGAGCTGGAGGTAGTCGATGACGATCATGCCAATGTCGCCGTACTTGGCAGCCACACGTCGGGCCTTGGCGCGAATCTCCATCACGGTGACCGCCGAGTTGTCGTCGATGTACAACGGCACGGAAAGTCGGCCGATGGCGCGGCCGATGCGACGCCAGTCTTCTTCGTTCAGTCGGCCGCTGCGCAACTTGGAAGAGTCGACCTTTGCTTCACTGGACAGGATTCTCTGCGACAGTTCCGCGCGGCCCATTTCCAAGGAGAAGAACAACACGGGCTTGTTGGAGATGGTCGCCACATTGACGGCCATACCCATGGCCAGGGCACTTTTGCCCATGGCAGGGCGGGCACCGATGATGTTGAGTGTGCCGGGCTGGAGGCCGGACAACATTTCGTCGAGATCGGCAAAGCCGGTGGGTGTCCCCGTGATGGGATTGCCACGCTCCATGATTTCTTCCAGGTGCGACATGGTCTCGGGCATGAGGTCATGCACCCGCACCATGGTGTCGACCACCTGGTTCTGGGCGACGTCGAAAATCCGCGACTCGGCTTGGTCGAGTGCGGCCTCGATGTTGTCGGGCTGGCTGTAGGCGATTTCGGCGATCTCGGAAGCCGCGCCGATGAGACCACGCAACAGCGAGGTCTCGCGCACGATGCGGGCGTAACGATCTGCACTCGATACCGCCGGCGTGCGGTTCTGCAGATCCACCAGGTAGTCGATGCCGCCAATGGACTCGAGCAGGTTGGCGCGCTGCAGCTTGTCGGACACCGTGACCACATCGACGGGTTCACCCGTGATGTTCAGGGCCTGAATGGCATCGTGGATGTGCTGGTGGGCTGGCTTGTAGTAATCGCCCGGCAGAACGCCGCGCTCGGCGGCGGCGCCAATGGCGTCTTTCGACAACAACATGGCACCCAACAGCGACGACTCAGCATCGAGGTTGTGGGGTGGCACTCGTGCCGTGACACGGCCCGACGTGTTGCCGGAAGAGGAAGCGCGGGCGTCAGACACGGACACACATTGCCCTAGCGACCCTGTGGGTCGCTAGGGGCACAACGTGAGGACAAACCTGTGGATTGCCTGTGGATAACTGTGGACAATCAGCCGGCCGCGACATCGACCGAGACAGTGCTCGTGACGTCGTGGAACAGCGTGACGGTCACCGAGTGACGACCCACCGTGCGGATGGGCGTGTCGATGTCGATGTCGCGCTTGTCGACTTCGATTCCGGTCTGCTCTTTGATGGCCTTGGCCAGATCAGGAGCTGTGACAGAGCCGAAGAGACGGCCTTCGTTGCCGGCCTTGGCGACCACAGCAATGGCGGCCGAACCGAGACGGCTGGCGACACCGAGTGCTGCCTCGCGGCTGGCACGCTCTTTGGCATCGCGGGCCTTGCGCATCGCGGCTGCCTGATTCACGGCGCCGTCGCTGGCAGCGATGGCATGACCATGGGGCAGAAGGTAGTTGCGGGCGTGGCCATCGGCGACGGAGACAACGTCTCCACGCTTGCCGATGCCCTTGACGTCGCTGCGAAGAATCACCTTCATGACTAGGCCTCCGTCTCTGTCTCGGTACCGACGGCTTCCACCGTGGTCTCTTCGACCGCGTCAGCGGCCTCGGTTGCGTACTTGTCGACGTACTTCTCGTTGTCGTCGTCACGGTCACGATCCGAACCGGGACGCGGGGCGCGGGCAGAAGCAACTCGCTTGGTGTACGGCAGTAGGGCCATTTCACGAGCGTTCTTCACCGCATTGGCGATTTCGCGCTGCTGCTGCACCGAAGTGCCGGCGATGCGCTGACCACGGATCTTCGAGCGGTCGGACATGAAGCGCTGCAGGAGGTTGACGTCTTTGTAGTCGACGTAGTCGATGCGCTCGATGTCGAGCACGTTCGGCTTCTTCTTTCCGGGCTTCTTGAGGTCGGCCTTCGCGGAGCGGGCCTTGTTCTTCTTGCTTGTCATTGTTCTCTCAGTTCTTTTCGATCTTTGTTCTCAACGTTGTGGTTCTAGAACGGCTCTTCTTCGCCGCCCATGTAGGGATCTGCGGCGACCGAAGCACCACGAGGGGCTCCGCCGCCTTCGCCCTGACGGGACTGGCGTTCGACTTGAGCGGTGGCCCAGCGCAGGCTGGGTCCGAGTTCATCGGCCACCACTTCGATGGCAGTGCGCTTGTCACCCTCGCGGGTGGTGTATTCGCGCTGCTCAAGGCGACCCGTGACGATGACGCGTGAACCCTTGGCCAAAGTGGCGGCGGCGTTCTCGCCCAACTGTCCCCATGCGGTGATGTTGAAGTACGAGGTTTGCTCTTGCCACTCGCCATTCACCTGGTAACGACGGCCGACAGCAATGCCAAAGGAGGCAACGCCGCGTCCACCGGTGGTGAAGCGCAGTTCTGGGTCACGGGTGAGGTTGCCCACGAGTGTGATGGTGTTTTCTGCCATGGTGATCTCCGTTCAGGGTGAGTCGTGCGACTAGGCGCTGGCCAACATTCCGCGGCGTGCGGCTTCGCGGTCGGGCAAGCGCATGAGCTTGTGACGAACCACGTTGTCGGCGATGCGGAGCGTGCGCTCAACTTCGTCGAGGGCGCCACCGGGGGCCTCGACGTTGTAGACGACGTAGTAGCCGTCGTCCTTCTTGTTGATGGGATAAGCAAAGCGACGCCTGCCCCACCAATCGGGATTGCCATGGACAGAACCGCCAACGGAGGCGATTGTTGCGGTGATGGTCTTCACCTGCTGCTGTGCAGCATTGTCATCGATGCCACCATCGATAATGACCATCAATTCATAGGCACGTTTCATGTGCTGTAACTCCCTTCGGACACGGTGCGGACCGTGGCCCCACAAGAGGGCAGGGTGGATATGGAAAGGTGAGTGTACCGCCGGGCAATTCCATTGCCCCAGTGTGTACAGAGGGGTGGAACACACGGGTTTGACTGTCGAAACCCAGTATTTTCAAGCCATGCGTTGTGACAGCTGCGGATCCGAAGAGGCCGAACTCACCGCGGTGCGCCGCATGTACGTGACTCCCGAGACCTGGGAGACCGTGGCCAAAGAAGTGGTGCTTCCCGAAATCGAGCGCTGGTGCATGGCGTGCTCGCTGTCGTATCCCCACGAACGCGTCGACTGACGCAACAGGCCGGTGAAGCCGTTCAGGCAATGACGCCGTAGGTGGCCATCAACGGCCCCGCGGCACGCATGTCACCCACCAACTGCACTGCCATCTTGTTCATGGCATACGCATAGGTGAGTTCCGCATCGAGGTCGTTGACCACCAACGACCCGCCCCAACCAGCCCACCAACAGGCGCGCGGATTGGGACTCACCGGTGAGTACTCGGAGTTGAGGCCATACCCCACGCCGAACTTCACCGGCTGATTCAAGACCAAGTCGACTCCCTCAGCCTGAACATCGAAGATGGCGTCGACAGCTCCGCTTGAGAAGTAGCGCTTGCCGCCGTGTTCACCGCGATGCGAGATCAACGACTGGACCGTGGCAACCGAGCGTGCATTGCCGTGCCCGTTGGCTGCCGCGCTTTCGCAACGCCGCCACGGCAGTGTCCAGGTGACGCGCGCATCCATGATCGGATTGACAAACGTGCGCATCGAAATGCTGTCTGGCGCAACGCCGTCAATCTGCAGCGGGGGTGGTGGCACGTTGAGGCTCACACGGGAATCGCACTCGGCCGGAGTTCCGATGTGGAAATCGGCACCGAGAGGTTCGGCGAAGGTGGTGCGGAAGTAATTGCCGAGCGTCACGCCCGTCACGCGCTTCACTACTTCGCCAATGAGATAACCCTGCGTGATGGCGTGGTAGCCGCTCACTGAACCCGGCTCCCACCACGGTGCCTGTGCGGCCAGTCCCGATGCACACTTGTCGAAATCGGCAAAGTCGTCGAGTGTCATGGGTTGTTCCCAACCCGACAGACCGGCTGTGTGCGACATGATGTGACGAATCTCGATGCCCTCTTTGCCGTTCGCGGCGAACTCGGGCCAGAACTTCGCCACTGGGTCGGTGAGTTTCAACGCACCTTTGTCGACCAGTTCGAGAATGACGAGAAACATCATGGTCTTGGTGGTGGACCACACGTTGACGATGGTGTCGCGTTCCCACGGCGCAATGCGCTCGGGATCGGCGTGGCCGCCCCAAATGTCCACCACCATCTCACCCTTGTGAATCACCGCCACGGAAGCGCCGAGTTCGCTTTCGCCATCGGCCCAGTTCGCCGCGAACGCATCACGCACGGCCTCGAAGCCGGGTTTCACATGACCATTCACTTCTACACCTGTACCTGCCATCGTTTCCCCCCATCGATGATCGACGTCGCGATCCTAAGCGACTCCGCTCGGCCGGCTTGACGGCGGGTTCGTCTTACGCGGAACGTTTGGCGCGTGATGCCAACGGCACCGCTCGCAACAGGTGATGCCAACGGCACATCCGGCACGCTTCCACCACGTAGGCCGTGTAGTCGGAAGTGGATGTATTGGCACGACGCTGTATCTGGGCCATCTCGCTGCGCTGCGTGACGCAACGGCCGTGCGACGGAAGGTGCGGACCAAACACGTAGGTGACGAGCACCAACTTGTCTTCCATGCAGATGGGACACATGGTGCGGGTCTCTTCACCGAAGTTGCGCGCGGCACGCATGAGTTCGGGATGCGCATCGCACACTTGGTCTTGACGCAAGCGACCACGTCGATACTCGTTGATGAGGTGCTGTCGCGCGAGGCGATGGTCGATTGCTCCGCCACCACGCAACGAACCGGCACTGAAACTCATGGGCGAGAGGCTAGCGAGGCGAAATCCCCCGTTCGCCACGGTGCTCTTGCCACACTGTGAACATGAACACGGTCTGGTACGGCAACAACATCCCTGATGATTCCGAACTACGACTCGTGGGCGAAGTCAAAGGCAAGCGCGTGATGGAGCTCGGCCTGCCCCCCGCGCAACCCAACTCGATCGTCATGGCCCGGTCCGGAGCCCGGGTGATTGCGGTCGACAACTCTGCCGAACGCATCGCAACGGCGCGGCGAGCCGCAGAATCGGCGGGCGTGAAAGTGGAGTTCCACGAGGCCGGACTCTCGGATCTCGGCTTCGAACGCAGTGGGACATTGGACCTCGTGTTGTGTGTCGAGCGATTGACCGGCGTCGACGACATCGATCGACTCTTGCGCCAGGTGCACCGCGTGTTGAAGCCCGAGGCCGCATTCGTTGCGGTACTCGAACACCCCGCCGCCGCAATGTTCGACGACGACGAACCCGTGGCCCGCCGCCGTTACGGCGCTGACACCGGCCTCACCATTGGTGATGTGTGCATGTCGCTGCAGCGCAGCAACTTTGCGCTCGATGTTCTGTACGAGTTGATGCCCAAGAACAAGCCGCGCGCGATCGTTCCCTGCACGTTGGCTCTGCGGGCCCGCAAGCTCGGCAACTAGCCCTGTTGGGCCGCCCACCATTCGCGCAAGCGGCGCGTGATTTCCTCTTCGCCGAGAAGACCCTCTTCGAGCCGAATCTCCATGAGGAAGTTCAAGGCCTGACCCACGTGGCGTCCCGGCTTCAGATCCAGCAACTCCATCACCGTGACACCGTCGAGTTCGGGACGAAGTGCGGCGAGTTGCTCTTGTTCGGCCAACTCCGCAATGCGGGCCTCCAGCTCGTCCATGCGCCGTGACAACATGAGCGCCTTTTTTTCGTTGCGCGTGGTGCAGTCGCAACGTGTGAGCACATTGAGTTCGTTCAACAAGGGCCCCGCGTCGCGCACGTAACGACGCACTGCGGAATCGGTCCACCCCATGGAATAGGTGTGGAACCGCAGATGAAGTTCCACCAGTTCGGTGATCGCATCGACGTCTTGTGTCGGGTACTTCAACGCCTTCAGGCGGTCTCTGGTCATGCGCGCCCCCACCACTTCGTGGTGGTGGAAAGTGACGCCCTTGCCCTTGCGGATGGAACGGGTCTTGGGCTTGCCGATGTCGTGGAACAGAGCCGCGAGACGCGTGATCCGGAAATCGAATTGCGTATGGGCGTCGGGCCGGACGTTCTCGACCACGGCAAAAGTGTGCGTGAGAACGTCTTTGTGGCGGTGAATCGGATCTTGTTCGAGGCTCATGGCGGGCAACTCGGGGAAGAACTGGGCCGCGAGACCGGTGTCCACCAAGAACCACAGTCCCGCGGTGGGGTGTTCGACGATCAGCAAGCGATCGAGTTCGTGGCGGATGCGCTCACGCGACACGATCTCGAGACGCTCGGCCATCGCCTTGACTGCGTCGACCAGCTTCGGGTCGGGAACGAGGTTGAGGCCTGCAATGAATCGCGCCGCGCGCAACATGCGCAACGGATCGTCGTTGAAGCTCTCCTCCGGCGACAGTGGCGTACGCAACACCTTGGTGACCAGATCGGCGGCGCCGTTGAATGGGTCGACCAATGTGGGTGTGTCGGCCGTGAGTTCCAGCGCCATGGCATTGACCGTGAAGTCCCGGCGTGACAGGTCGGCTTCGATGGCATCCGAGAACTGCACGTCGGGCTTGCGCGAATCCGGTGAGTAGGCCTCGGCGCGGTGGGTGGTGATCTCGTAGACCCGGTCACCCTTTTTTGCACCGATCGTTCCGAACTTCTCGCCCTGGGTCCATACGGCATCGGCCCATCCGGCAACGATCTTCTTGATCTCGTCGGGTCGCGCATCGGTGGTGGCATCGAAATCCATCTGGCCGTCGATGTCTGCTCGTCCCACCAGAAGGTCACGCACGGTTCCGCCCACGAGGTACAGGCGTTTTCCCGCCTCGGCGAAGCGGGTGGTGAGGGGCGTGAGTTCGGCGAGGATCGGCGCAAAGCGTTCAGGTATCACTTCGCCTCAGGCTACGCACGTGAGTGGTGCAGCACTACGGTCTTGGACGTGAGCGTGGCACCCGATCTTCCTTCGTGGTCGCTCACCTCGTGGCCACACGACAACACCACCGCTGCTCTCACTCTGCAGAGCGGTCACCAACCCGATGCCCATGTCTCGGTCGACCTGATCCGTGAGTGGGCCACTGCCGTCGCATCGACGGGCTACCAGCGCATTCGCACCAACGCCATCGGGCCGGCGATTGCCGGTGATCTGGCCGAACGTGGGTTCACGACCCGACAAGAACTGGTGTTGTTGAGTCGCGGTCTGGATTCATGGTCGTCGTCGGGCATCGAATCAGATTGGCGAATCGGTCGCGTGGGCATGAACGAAGCCGTGCGAATCGATCTGGCCGCCTTCGGCGACGAATGGTCGGTGGATCACGCCTCGTTGTCGTATGCGATCCACGCCACACAAGAGGCCCACCTCAACGGGGCTCGCCGAGCGGGTCGGTTCGGGCTCGGCACCGTCGGACCCATGGCGCGCAACATCGGCTATTGCCTCACCGGTTGCACCGACCACACTGGCTACATCCAGCGCCTCGCTGTGCTTCCTTCATCGCGGCGGCGCGGCGGCGCCCGTTCACTCGTGGTCGATGCCTTGGAGTGGTTGCGCGCTCGAGAGGCGGTCAGCGTGTATGTGAACACCGATGTCCAGAACGACGCGGCGTTGCACCTCTATTCTTCGTTGGGCTTCCAGCCACTCGACTACGGCCTCTCCGTCATGGAATCCTCGCGCGACTCTCTTCTTGCCCACCTCGACTCCGGCTCCCTCTCGGGGCCGAGAGATGCATCGTGACGTTCCGTCGTCGTTGCCTGGGCGCGATTGCCGTTGCGGTTGTTGCCGTCCTCAGCTTGCCGGCGACACGGGCGATGCCGTCTGCACTTGCGGCGGGTTCCGGAAATCTGACCATCACGCAGCAAGGCTTCACCCTTCTCGGTGGCAGCGTGTGGCGAGCCGTGATCGACACGGGAGGTGCCACGGGCGAGGACTTGATGCTTTCGGTGTCCTCCCACAGACGTCTCACCTCGCGTGGCGATCTGAGCGACATCGACAATGGTGATCTGGGTGACCGCCTCGATCGCATGACGTTCGACGTGGCCGCTCTTCCCCGCAACGAACAGGGTCGGCTCGTGTTGTCGGTGCCCACCAGCCCGTCGGTCTCCACCCCCGACGACCTGCTGTTCGGCACGACGGGTGTGTATCCGGTGTCACTCGAACTCACCGTCGACAACCAGCCCGTCTCGTCGGCCGTCACTTTGGTGCACCACGTCACGTCCGAGGATCTTCCCGACATCGCCGCCGCGGGTTCGTTGCGCGTGATGCCGGTGATGCTGCTGGCATCGCCACCGGCGGTGGTTGCCGACGGCTCGGTGGTCACCGACCCGGATTTTGCGGCTGGCGTGCAGACGTTGGTCGACAGTTACGCCGGAGCCAAGGTGGGTGCCTACGTTGCGCTTCCCGCCGGCCAAACATCGGCCCTGGCGGCCTCGAACGCCGACCTTGTCGGCGCCTTGATTGGCGAAAGGCCCCTGCACTCCTTCAGCGCCACCACTTTCACACCCCTCGACGCCAGCGCCATGGCCACCGCCGAGTTGGCCGAAACCTACGCATCCCAACTGCGTGCGGGGGAAGATGCCACCGCACTCGCCCTCGGCGTCACCCCCGACCGCACCACCGCGGTGATCAACGAGGGCCTCACTGCAGACGGTGCCACCTTGTTGCGCGACATGGGCACGCGTGGCGTGATCCTCACCCCCACGGCACTTGCTGCGTCGGGGCTGAACGGCCAGTTGGACTCCTCTCTCACGTACCGCGCCAGGGCCACCGACGGGTCCACCCTTCTCGTCCAGGGCATCGACGAAACCTTCGCCAAGGTGCTGACCCGCACTGAACTCACTCCCCTCGCACGAGCGGTGCGCGTGTCTGGCGGTTTGGTGATGCAACGGTCCTCTCTCGTGGGCGCGGCCAAGGATCTTTCGTTGGTCTCCGTCGCCCTTGGCACACCCTCGGGGGCGCCGCCCGATGCACAGGTGTTGCGTCAACTCGTGCGGATCACCGACACAGACCCCGCCCTGGCCATGAGCGCGACCCCCGTTCCCACGGGTACCGAGACGTCCGGTGATCTGGTCACCCTGCCCGAACGCGCCAACGACGGACTCATGTCAGTCAAAGAGGTCATGGACCGCCTCGAGCCCCGGATCAACAGCACCGCATCAATGCTGGGTGAGGGCGACCTGCGGCCTGGTCGTTGGCGATTGATGCACGTCACGCTGGCCTCGAGCACGGCCAACGAGGCCCTCCGTGCCGGCCTTGTCGACACCCTCACCACCGAAACCAACGCTGTGCGGCAAGCCGTGGGCCTTCCTGCCACGGCGAACTTCACCCTCAGTGGTCGTGAAAGTGAACTGCGCCTGCAACTGCGCAATACATCCGACGCCACGATCCGGGTGGACATTCGCTTCCGAAGTGCCAAATTGCGTTTCCCCCAGGCTCGCCAGACGGTGGAGATTCCCGCCGAATCCAACACCGAAGTGGTGACCATGGTTGAGGCGCGCAGCAACGGGCGATTCCCCGTGACGGTGGAACTGGTGACGCCACGGGGAGATGTCCTTCTCGGCTCTGAAACCGTGACGGCCCGAGTCAGCGCGTTGGCTGGTCTCGGACAGGTTGTCACCGTGGTGGCCGCTCTCATGTTGCTCACGTGGTGGGTGCACAACTGGCGTACGAAGCGCCGGCGGGCGATCGAAAACGCCATCGACGCGAGCGGTCATCCCGCTCGCAAAGCAACTACGGTCTAACTCCATGACCATTCGTCTCGTCACCGACAGCGCCTGCGACCTCCCCCAATCAGTTCTCGACCAGTACGGCATCATCGTGGTGCCCCTTACCATTCGCTTCGGCGACACCGACTACGTCGATCGCGAAGCGTTCACGCCCAAAGAGTTCTGGGCCAAGTGCGCTGCATCGCCCGTGCTGCCCGAGACGGCGGCTCCGGCCCCGGGACAGTTCGAGCAGGCCTACCGTCAGCTGAAGTCCGAGGGAGCCACCGGCGTAGTGGTGGTGTCCTTGTCGTCGGCACTGTCGGCCACCATGCAAAGTGCCGACATCGCCGCAAAAGCCATTGCCGGTGAGTTTCCCGTGAAGGTGGTCGACAGTCGCAGTGTCTCGATGGGCCAGGGAATCATCGTGCGCGCCTGCGCCCAGGCGGCCCACAACGGCGCCGGCCTCGACGAAGTGGCGGCCATCGCCGAAAGTTTGAGCCGTCGTGTCCATGTCTACGGGGCGCTCGACACCCTCGAAAACTTGAAGAAGGGTGGCCGAATCGGCGGCGCCAAGGCCCTGGTGGCATCGGCTTTGTCGATCAAGCCGATCATCGAAGTTCGTGAGGGCAAGGTGGAAGAAGGTGGCCGTCAGCGCACCCGCGCCAAGGCACTCGCCTTCCTCTTGGACAAAGTCAAGGCGCACGGCAACATCACCGACCTCGCGGTGTTGCAGGCAGATTGCGATGACGCCGACTCGTTCGTTGCGTCATTGCGCACGGTGTACTCCGGCGACATCGAAGTCGGCGACATTGGTGCCGTCATCGGCACACACGCCGGACGCGGCACGATCGGTATCGCGTTCTTCGACGCCGAGTGAACACGCAATGCCTCAAACAGACAACGCTGCGCAACTAGCGTCGTCTGAGGAATGGCATCCTCACTCGTACCGAACACCCTCATAGGGGCGCGCTATCGACTCGAGCGTCGCATCGGTCAGGGTGGCATGGCCGAGGTGTGGTTGGCCAACGACATCTCACTGAGTCGCAAAGTGGCTGTCAAGTTGATGCGTGCACAACACGATGGCGATGCAGTGGTTGCCGAAAGATTCCGTCGCGAAGCGCAAGCCTCTGCCGCATTGAATCACCCCAACATCGTCACGGTGTACGACGTGGTGGAAGACGCCGGACGTCAGGCAGTCATCATGGAATACGTCGACGGGATGAGCCTGCGCGAAGTGTTGGACAAACACACGCGCCTCAGCCCCGCACTCACCGTGCACATCGGTATCGCTGTTGCCAGTGCACTCGATGCAGCACACAACAACGATCTCGTTCACCGCGACATCAAACCCGGCAACATTCTCATCACGCCCACGGGACGAGTTCTGCTCACCGACTTCGGAATCGCCAAAGCACTCAGCGGCAACGAAACGGATCTCACCAACGACAACATCATGATGGGTACCGCCAAGTACCTTTCGCCGGAACAAGTGCGCGGCAAACGTCTCGATGGTCGTGCAGACCTCTATGCGCTCGGTCTGGTGCTGTACGAATGCCTCGCGGGGCGGGTTCCGTTCATCGGTGGATCCGACGTGGAAACTGCATTGGCCCGCGTGCAGCGCGAACCCACCGATTTGCTCAAACTGCGCCCCACGGTGAGTGTGAGTCTGGCGCGGATCATCCACCAGATGTTGAAGAAGGAACCGGCGCAGCGACCCCCCACCGGCGAAGCGGTGCGCGCCGCTCTGTACAAAGTGCGTGAAGACGGTCTCGACGGCACGCCCACAGGTCTCACCCCACCACGCGGACAGACGGGCCCCCTCGAAGCACCGCGCGACGTTGCCAACATCGACAACACTCCCCACGGTCGCACCCCGAACATTCCCGGCGATCCCGTGGTGAGCAATCCCACCAGCCGTCCCGTCTCTTCCTCTGCGTCGCGGCCTCTCTCGGCGAAGTCGCCGCAGAAAAAAGCGCCGCCGCGCATCGCACCATCCACCGTTCTCGCCGCGGCGATGTTGGTGGGTGTGCTGGTGGTGGGTGTGGTGTTGTGGCGCAGCATCTCCAGCAGTGATCCCGGTGTCACCACGCCGGCAAATGCATCGATTGCTCCGGCCGCTCCCACGGGTCCGGTTTCGATTGTCGGAGTGCGCAGCTACGACCCGCGGGGCGATGACGGCGTGGAGAACGACGACAAGCTGCCCTTTCTTCTCGACGGTGATCCCTCCACGCAGTGGCGCACCGTGTGTTACGGCGACAAGTACTTCGGTGTGAAAGAGGGTGTCGGTTTCGTTGCCGAGCTGTCCTCGCCGTCAACCGGAACCCTCACGGTGAACATCGCCCACTCCCCATGGGCCATCGAGGTGTACACCGCCCTCGACGTGATTCCCGCAGATCTGGGTGCATGGGGACAGGAAGTCGACCAGAGTTACGGCACCGAGCAGGGCAAGGCCACTTTCAACGTCAAGGACCAGGCCAAGTACGTACTGGTGTACCTGCGCGAGATCTCGGAAAGTCCGCAATGCAGTGCGAAAAATCCGTTCCAGGGCGTGGTTGCCGGCGTGTCGTTCTCGAACCAGACCGCATTGAATCCCGCCTCCGCGCCCTAGTCTCTGCCTCGTGCAGACCGCAGATCTTCTTACGCGCGCTCAAAGCGGTGAACCCGCTGCGGTCGATGCGCTTCTGCGCCAGCACTACGACATCGTCCACGCCGTGTGCCATCGCATGGTGCACAACTCCGACAGCGCCAACGATGCGGTACAAAACGCTCTCATCTCTGTGGTGAAGGGTCTGCCCCGCTTCGATGGACGCTCGGCGTTTTCCACGTGGGTGTACCGCATCGCCACCAACTCCGCCATCGACGAGATTCGCCGCACACAACGCCAACCCACTCCGGTCTCCGACGGAACCCTTGCTGCTCACGCGGCCACCTTCGACCCCACCGCAGGCCTTGCCGACCAGATGGACCAGGGCTCCGCGCTCGGTGCGGCCCTGGCCCTCATCCCCGAAGAATTCCGCACGGCTTTGGTGCTGCGCTACGTGGTCGACCTCGACTACGCCGAGATCGCCGAAGTGCTCGAGGTTCCTGTGGGCACCGTTCGCTCGCGGTTGTCACGGGGTCGACATCTGATGGCCGACCTCCTGGGCTCGCGCTCTTCCCTCCATGACGACCCCTCCATGACCAACATTCCGAGACCCGGGGAACCAATATTGGACTCGACAACGTCAGACCAGACGCCCAGCAGAAGCAACAACCATGACTGAACCCGACACTCCACCGACACACCCCATCGAGGGTGACGCCACTCTCTCGAATGCTGCCTCGTCGGGTGACGCTGCGTTCGACGCGGTGTTGCGTGGTCTCAGTGCCGTTGCGCCACCATCTGCTTCGGTACGCGAAGCCCATTTGGCCGTTGCTCTCAGCCATGTCAGCGCCGGCGACGCCACTCCGTCAGTTTCAGCCCCAGCATCCGATGCCACGGTGATCTCGCTCGACTCGCGCCGTCGCACACGTTTCGTCGCAATGACATCGGTGGCTGCGGCCGCTGTGTTCGCCGTTGGCTTGGGTGTGGGTGCTTCCTTCGGCGGCAGCGACACCACCATCGAAGCCGCCAGCGCCGCCAGCACCAACACCCCACCGGTGAAGAACGCGGCGCCATCGGCCGCTCCCACCACTGCACAGCGCTCCGCTTCCACCACCTCGGATCCCTCACCCGCCACCAACCTCACCGCTGAAACCGTGATGGCTGCCTCGGTTGACACAAGTCCTGCAGTGGTCTGCCCCATGGGTCAAGCCGACGAGGCAATCTCCACCATTTCAGCTGGAATCAACGTGAGTGTGCAACGTGCGGTGGTTGACGGAAAGAACATCCTCTACGTCGTCAATGCAACGACGTGCGAGGTGCTCTTCCAATTTGATCTCGGCGGCTAACAGTTAGGCTGACGGCGTGCCGTCCAACCCCTTCACCGACGCCGAGTGGGCGCGTCACACCGTCGACAGCATCGACAAGTGGGTCGGATTCGTTCGCGATCACACCACCAAGCCCGTCATTTCGATCGTTCGGGGTGTGGTGTACGGGGTCCTCATCGGAACCGGACTCATCACCATTGCAGTTCTCTTCCTCATCGGCTCGACCCGTGGCGTGCAAGCCGCACTCGATGCAGGAATGGCCCGTGACACCGCAGTGTGGCTCTCGTATTTCATCGTCGGTGGAGTGCTCTTGTTGATCGGACTCGTCATTGCCCGGAAGCAACGCCGCGACCCCAACGATTCAGATTTCTAGACACGAATTTCGGAGACCCACATGTCTGTCACACACCATCACGTCTTGATCATTGGCTCGGGCCCTGCCGGCCTCACCGCCGCCATCTACACGGCTCGTGCCAACCTCAATCCTTTCGTCATCGAAGGCGAGCCGTCATCAACCACCGATCAACCCGGTGGCCAGTTGATGCTCACCACCGAGGTCGAGAACTTCCCCGGCTTCCCCGAGGGCATCATGGGCCCGGAGCTGATGGGCCGATTCCGCGAGCAGGCACAGCGTTTCGGCGCAACATTTCTCACCGAAAAGGTGGCGCGGGTCGACTTTTCCCAGCGTCCATTTCGTGTGTGGACCCACGACAAAGAGTTCACCGCCGACTCCATCATCGTCAGCACCGGTGCGCAGTCGCTGATGCTCAATCTTCCCAACGAAACACAGTTGGTGGGCCATGGTGTCTCCACGTGCGCCACCTGCGATGGCTTCTTCTTCCGCAACAAGGAGATTGCCGTGGTGGGCGGTGGCGACAGCGCCGTCGAGGAGGCCACGTTCCTCACCAAGTTCGCATCGAAGGTGACGCTCATCCATCGGCGTGGCGAACTCCGAGCCTCCAAGATCATGCGCGACCGTGCAATGGCCAACGAGAAGATCGAGTTCAAGTGGAACAGTGCCGTGGTGGAACTGAAGGGCACCGACACTCTGCAGGGAATCGTGCTCGAAGACACCGTCACCGGCGAACGTTCCGACATGGACGTTGCCGGCTTGTTCATCGCCATCGGCCACAAGCCGAACACCGGTCTCTTCACTGGGATCCTCGACATGGAAGACAGCGGTTACCTGATCACCAAGCCTGGCTCTTCGTTCACCAACATTCCGGGTGTCTTTGCCTGTGGTGACGTGCAAGACCACACCTATCGCCAGGCCATCACCGCAGCCGGTTCGGGCTGCATGGCCGCCATCGATTGCGAGCGCTGGCTTGAGGCGAATCACGCCTGAGCCATAGACACAGCTCGAGGCGAATCACGCCTGAGCCGGATTCTCCCTGAAAGTTCTCGGGATCGAGAACGTTGCGTAGACTTGGGTCCATGGCTGAAGGCATCGTGACACTCACTGGTTCCACATTCGACGAAACCGTCAACGGGGCAAGCAAGCCCATCATCGTCGACTTCTGGGCCGAATGGTGTGGGCCGTGCAAGATGATTGCGCCCATCCTCTCCGAGATCGCAACGGAACAGAAGGACAACCTCATCGTTGCCAAGTTGAACGTCGACGACCACGGCGAAATCGCCCAGCGATTCAACGTGATGAGCATCCCGACCCTTCTCGTATTCAACAATGGCGAGATGGTCAAGCGGATGGTGGGCGCCAAGGGCAAGGGCGCACTTCTTCAGGAGCTTTCCGAATTTCTGACACCTTCCCACTGACCGCCGGTCAACGCACCGCCACCGTCAGCGATCTTCAACGTCGCCTGCGCAGCGCAGGCTTCTTGACTGCACAAGTCGAAGATGAGGGGCTGTATTGCCCCGTGACCGAACAGGCCGTGATCGACTTCCAGGCGTCTCGCGGTTTGCGCACCGACGGCATTTGCGACGCCGCCACATGGGCCGCCGTTGTCGAGGCATCGTGGTCACTTGGCGATCGGCTGCTGTACCTCACCTCCCCCAACCTGCGCGGCGACGACGTGGTGGAGTTGCAAACGCTCCTGTCCCGGCTGGGTTTCGATTGCGGTCGAGTCGACGGCATCTTCGGGCCGTTGTGTGCCCACGCCGTCAGCGAGTTCCAAAGCAATGCAGGGCTCTCGGTCGATGGCATCTGCAGCACCGACACCGTTCGGGCCTTGCACCGGCTCAGCTCGCAATCGGGTGAAGGCCCGGGGATCGCGATCATCCGCGAGACAGAGAAGTTGCTGGCCGCCGAGCGGGGCTTTCACCGCGTGGTGGTGGGACAGTTCGGCGGTTTCAGCGGCGTGGCTCGATTGGTGTCACGCTCGCTGCGCGAGCAACACGACGTGGTGATGTTGGTCGACGAGCCCGAGGTCGCCGCACACGTTCGTGCCGCCAACCACTTCGCCGCCAATGCCTACATCGGACTCGAGGGTCATGCAGAACCCGAGTGCACCATCGCCTACTACGCCGTCGACGGGTTTGTGTCGGTGGGTGGGCAAGCGCTGGCGGAATCCATCGCCCGTGAGTTGGTGGCAGAACTCCCCCATCTGCGGGCATCTGCGGTGGGAATGCGTCTTCCTGTTCTACGTGAAACACGCATGCCCGCGGTCCTCTGCAGTCTGGGACCATTCCAAGAGATCGCTGACAACGCTCGGCAGGCAGCAACGGCAATCAGTCGTGCTTTTCTCGTCTGGCAAGACGATCTACACAGCGCATAGCGTTATCCACACTGCTCGCCCGCTCTTTTCCCCAGCGTTATCCACAGGCTGTGCGAAACCTCTACTTGAGAGTGACCTCATGTAGAGGGTGAGGCTTGTAGTCTTTTGGTCTAATCGGCTGCCTGCGCTTGGTCTTCGACCATCTTGCGGTAGATCCGCTCGAGGTCGGCCAAGTCAGCAAAGTCAATGGCCACACGACCACGTTTGCCGTTCATCGACACCGCCACCTTGGTGTCGAGGAACTCCGCAAGCAAACTCTCCAACTCCAACAGGCCCGGGGCTTTGAGCGCAGACCCGGGAGTCTGAGGCTTCTTGTGATCATCCTCGGGCTCTATGGGTTTGCCGCCCTGGCGGTCGCGTACCGCTTCTTCCACGGCGCGCACAGACCATCCCTCGTCCACCGTGCGACGCGCAAGTTGTTCCTGGAACGCGCGGTCGGGTGTGCCCAGGATGGCCTTGGCGTGTCCCGCCGACAGCCGGCCATCAGCCAACAAGTGCTGGATCGACGGGGGAAGAGTCAACAAGCGCAAGGCATTGGAGATCGCCGAGCGGCTCTTCCCCACCCGTTCGGCCACCTTTTCGTGTGTCAACGCGAAGTCTTCGAGCAGTTGCTGGTACGCGGCTGCTTCTTCCAGCGGCGTCAAGTCCTGACGATGAAGGTTCTCGACCAGAGCCTGCTCCACCGAGGCAATGTCTTCTGTGGGGCGAATCACTGCCGGAACCGTGGGCAACCCGGCCCGGGTGGCAGCACGCCAACGGCGCTCGCCAGCAATCAGTTGGAATTTGCCATCGGGCAG
>JBILKS010000240.1:0-2987 GCA_044376595.1 Ilumatobacteraceae bacterium
GACTGTAAGCAGGGCCTATTTCGCCCGCAGTACGTGCCTTATTGTGAGCGATGCGGTGATGCCCATAGATCGGCAGCGGTCGTGCACAGTTCCCCTCATCGACCACTGCCTGAGTGCCTTCGACATAGTGGAAGTGCGTATAGATCACCGCGGCGATCGGGCGAGTTGTCACTGCTCGCAGAGCATCGAGTGCCATCCGCATTTCTTGGACAGATTCACCTGTGTCGACCGCGATGATGCCTTCGGGGGCGTCGATAAACGTCTGGTTCGACAAGCCATTGCCCACCATGCACCACACACCATCACGCACCTCGTGGAAACGACGTTCGATGACCGCGTTCTGGGCGAGATGGTCGCAGTGAACTCGCGCCCCGTTCGGGGCGGTAACGATGTTCCGGCCGTCGATGTCGAAACTGCGTGTAGTCATTTCAGTCTCCTGATCTTGCTCGTCACCAGCACAACATGAGCACCCGCACTCGCCTCGGGCAGGCTCCATGACCCGCAGGCAACAAGCTCGAAGCGCCTGCATGGCGGAAACTGCGCGTCGATCCCAGCCCTCACCACGGAGCAACACTAAGGCATCCACCCGAGCACGCAGGCCGAGCACGCCCTAAAGAAAGAGACCCCGGAGATGACCCCCGGAGCCTCTTTCATTTACGGTTGGAATTCAGTTGATTTTTCGGCGCGCAGGATTGCCAAAACTGCACGCAGTTGCGCCGAAAAGCCTCAGCTGCAGCCGGAGGTGCTACCACACGACGGGCAGGCGTGGCACGAGCCGGCGCGCTGCATCTGGACACCACACTGCATGCACATCGGGGCGTCGCTGTGCGACACGGCCGGGCGGGCCATTCCCTGTGCAGGCGAGTAGTCGGTGCTGGGTGCGGCTGGTGCAAGACCTAACTGCATCTGTGCCGCCAACTCATCGACCGACGGAACGGTCTTTGGATCGGCAACCACTTCGGATCCCATGCTGGTCTCGATGATGGTCTCTTCCACGCCGGGCAGTGTGGGCTGCATGCGCTCGTCGCGGCTGAAGATGCCGAGTTCTGCACGCTCGTCGTAGCTCAGGTACTCGAGACCCAAGCGACGGAAGAGGTAGTCCATGATCGACGAAGCGATACGGATGTCCGGATCGTCGGTCATGCCCGCCGGCTCGAAGCGCATGTTGGTGAATGCCTCGACGAAGGCACGCAACGGGACCCCGTACTGCAGGCCGTAGCTGATGCTCTTGGCGAAGGCGTCCATGATGCCTGACAAGGTTGAGCCCTGCTTGGACACCGTCAGGAACACCTCTCCGGGGCGGCCGTCTTCGTACTCGCCGATGGTGGCAAAGCCCTTGCAATCGGCCACGCGGAACTCGAAGGTGCGTCCACGACGCGAGCGGGGCAACTTCTGGCGAACCGGCTGTGCGACAACACGTTCGATGACACGCTCGACGACATTGGTGGCTGCGGCAACGCTTGCTCCGCTGTCGGCCGCATCGTCGTCCTTCTTGGCGGTGGACAAGGGCTGGGCAACCTTGCAGTTGTCGCGGTAGATGGCGACAGCCTTCAGGCCCAACTCCCATGACAACAAGTGCAATGCCTCGATGTCTTCGATGGAGGCATCTTCGGGCATGTTGACGGTCTTCGAAATGGCACCGGAGAGGAACGGCTGCACCGCACCCATCATCCGCACGTGACCTTCGTAATGGATGGTGTTGTCACCCATGGAGCAGGCGAACACCGGCAGGTGCTCGGCCTTCAGATGAGGCGCACCGATGACCGACTTGTCGGAGTCGATGTAGGCGATGATGTCGTCGATCTGCGGCTGGGTGTACCCCAGGCGATGCAGTGCACGCGGAATGGTCTGGTTGACGATCGACATGGTGCCGCCGCCAACAAGTTTCTTGATCTTCACCAGACCGAGGTCGGGTTCGATTCCGGTGGTGTCGCAGTCCATCATGAGACCGATGGTTCCGGTGGGCGCCAACACGCTGGCCTGGCTGTTGCGCACGCCGTACTCTTCGCCGTCGCGCACAGCGGCTTCCCATGCATCACGGCCGGCCTGCAGGAGATCCTGCTGGACGATGTCGGGGTTCTCGATGTCGTAAGAAGCATCGCGGTGCATGCGCAACACGTTGAGCATGAAGGGCTCGTTCTCGGCGAAACCGGCGAACGGTCCCATGCGACTGGCCGTACGAGCCGACGTGGCGTACGAGTGGCCGGTCATCAACGACGTGATCGATGCGGCCCACGAGCGGCCTTCCTTGCTGTCGTAGGGCAGGCCCAACGCCATGAGGAGCGCTCCGAGGTTTGCGTAACCAATGCCGAGCTGACGGAACAGGCGGCTGTTCTCGCCGATCTTCTCCGTGGGGTAATCGGCGCGACCAACAAGGATCTCTTGCGCGGTGAACATGACTTCGACAGTGTGCTTGAAGGCCTCGACATCGAAGCGATCTTCTTCGCCGAGGTACTTCATCAAGTTCAGCGAAGCAAGGTTGCAGGCCGAGTTGTCGATGTGCATGTACTCCGAGCAGGGATTGGATCCGTTGATGCGACCCGATGCGTGTGCGGTGTGCCACTTGTTGATGGTGGTGTCGAACTGCAGACCTGGGTCTGCGCACTCCCACGAAGCGGTGGCGATCTGACGCCAGAGATCGCGCGCCTTGATGGTACGCACCGGCGTGCCATCGACCACTGCGCGCAAGTTCCAGTCACGGTCTTCGACCACGGCACTCATGAACTCGTCGGTGACGCGAACGGAGTTGTTCGCGTTCTGGTACTGAATGGAGAACGAGTCGGCCCCGTCGAGGTCCATGTCGAAACCCGCATCGCGCAACACGCGAGCCTTCTTTTCTTCTTTCGACTTGCACCAGATGAACTCTTCGACGTCGGGGTGATCGACGTTCAAGATGACCATCTTGGCGGCACGACGGGTCTTGCCACCCGACTTGATGGTGCCGGCGCTGGCGTCGGCGCCGCGCATGAACGACACTGGACCGGAAG
>JBILKS010000241.1:0-2983 GCA_044376595.1 Ilumatobacteraceae bacterium
AACACACATGAGATAGCGACCAACAGGACGGCCGTCACGAGTGCGACCGCGACGCCGCTCGACAATCTCGGCATCCTGCACCGCTGCCGGTTGGCGTGTGCGGCCCTGCGAAGAGCGACCACGCCCACTGCGGCGCCGACGAGAGTTGCCACCTCCACTGCCATTTCCGTTGCCGGAGGATCCATTTCCGCTGCCAGATGATTGGGAGCGACCCGACGTTTCGGCAGCAGGCTTGGCGGCTGGCGCCGGACGCGTGTCGCCGATCTGCGGGCGACGGCCCGGCTCGGGAGATGCTCCTACCCGCGACGAGGTGCCGTCGGCGGAGGAACTGTTGTTTTGGGGGCTCTTGGCGCGATTCTTTCCCCCGCGCGAGCCACGGCGCCGCTTCTTGTTCGGCCCGGGGCTGGCGGACTGATTCGCGCCCTCGGAAGATTCGTTCATTTTGACACTCGATCCTGTGTGGCCATGCGCCACGTGGTCTCAAGGTTACCTGCTAGCGCAGTCTCCTCATGTGAACACTTTGCACAAGACCCACAATCATCGCGAAAGCCACCATGTGTGACCCTCCATAGGAGATAAATGGCAGCGGAAGGCCCGAAACCGGCATGATTCCGATGGTCATGCCGATGTTCTGGAACGTCTGCCAGAGGATCATGGTGAAGGCGCCCAGGGCGATGAACTGACCCAGACGGGTCCGCGACAGCCTGGCCACCCGCCAGATTCGCCACAAAAGCAGGGTGAACAGGCCCAGCGTGACACCCGCCCCGATGAGGCCGAACTGCTCGGCAATGGCCGAAAAAATGAAGTCGGTGGATTGAACGGGGATGAACGCCCCGTTCGTGAGGGGCCCTTCGAGAAAGCCCTTGCCTGTGAGGCCGCCCGTGGCCACGGCCCTCTTTGCGAAGCGGACCTGGAGCACCACGTCTTTCAGCGCCGATTCGGTGGAGTTCTGGTTGAGAAAGGCCTCGATACGGCGGAACTGATAGGTCCTCACCAAGCCGGACACCGACGCCAATGCCGCCGACACTATGGCCAGCGACGTGATCGACACGATGTACTTCACCTTTGCTCCGGCGACCAGCAAGAGGCCCATGACACAGGCGATCAACACGGTGGCCGACCCGAGGTCGGGCTGCAACAAGACCAACGACACCGATGCCCCCAGGATCAGCAGGGTCATGATGAACCGGTGATAACTCAACTCTTCAGACTCGTCCTCGGAGAGATATCCCGCCAACAGCAGAAGCAACGAAAACTTGGTGAACTCGGCGGGCTGGAGCGAGACGATGCCAAGGTCGAACGAAAGGCGCGCTCCACCCCTGACGGCACCGGCCACCAAAACCAACATCAGCGACACCAGCGAGGCTCCGTAGAAGAACTCGGCTTTGCCGCGCAACCACTCGTAGTCGAGCGCCATCATCACGACCATCGCCAATGCCGCCACGATGATGTAGGCGATCTGGCGCTGCAACAGGTAGTACGGATCGACTCCGCGTGCCAATAGCCGCGGACGAGTGGTGGAATACACCGCGAACGCACCAATGGTCGACAAACCCACGACGGCAAGCATCAAGAACCAGTCGATGTTGCGACTCGGGTCGGCCATCGAGCGGCGGATGTTGCCGAGGCCCGAGGTGGACATCGACGGAGTTCGACGGAATGCCTCGAGAACGGCCATCAGTCGCGGACTCCCCCGCCGTAGCCGGACAGGCACAGCGGACTCGGCAGGCGCTGCGACTTCGCAACGAGATTGCTGTTCACGTCGAGAGGATCTGCCGGAATCACTTCACCCGGCTTCACTCTGTTGGCGAACACCGAGAAGATGCACTTCACCACCGGTGCCGCGGCTTGCGAACCGTAACCGGACTTCTCGAGATAGGCCACCGCGGTGAAGGGAGTGGATGGATTCAGGCTGAACGCCGCAAAGGCCGACGAGTCGTTCCACGGGAGATTGTTGAAGCCCTGCGCCGTTCCGGTTTTTCCGGCCAGCGGGAACTCTTTTTTCGGGAAACTCTTGAAGAGAAACTCACCCGTGGCCTTGTGGTAAAAATCCCAGTCGACACCCGGACCAGTGATGACACGAGTGAGCCCGTTCAGTACCAACTCTCGTGCATCAGGATCGATGTCGATCGTTCTCGTGACGGAATCCGCCGTGCGGTCTTCGAGAATCTTGGCCTGCGAGAGATCCGCGTATCCGGCATCGCCGTCGGGGGTCCCCGATTCCAAGATGTACTTCACCACGTGGGGACGCAGAACTTTCCCGTTGTTGGCAATGGCGGAGTAGCTGACGCCCAACTGCAGTGGCGTGGCCGACAACAGACCCTGGCCGATGGCGAACTGAATGTTGTCACCCACGTAGAACGCACGACCCTCTTCTTGGGTGATTGCCCCGCTGTCGGCAAGCGACTTCTTCAACTCTTTGCTGGGCAGAGCGCCGCTGAACTCGTACGGAAGGTCGATGCCGGTGGCGGATCCAAAGCCGAATCGACGAACCTGCTCTTCGAGGATCGGCTTGTACCCGCGCTGTGTGAGGATCTGCTCGCCGATCTTGTAGAAGAACGTGTCGGAGGACACCGCCAGTGCGTCTTCGACATTGACGGGCCCGTACCTGCACGGAGTGTTGGTGGCAGAGCAGAAAGCGTTCTTGAAGACGCACTTCACTCCCTCTTGACACCGCCCGTTGGGAATGGACTCGAGTTTGTAGGTGCCCTCGTCTTTGTACTTGTAACGCTTGGGATCGGAGATCTGTCCCGTGAGCAACGCCGCAAACGCAGTGAAGGGTTTGAATGTCGACCCGAGGTTGTAGCGACCACTCACCGCCCTGTTCACCATGATGGCTTGGTCGGGGTCTTTGGTGTTCGGGAAGAGTTGTTTGAACTTCTCCGATGTGATGCCCGCGTTGAACCATCTGTTGTCGAAGTTGGGATAACTGGCCATCGCGGTGATTTCACCGGTCTCGTAGTTCATGATGAGCGACGAACCG
>JBILKS010000242.1:0-2973 GCA_044376595.1 Ilumatobacteraceae bacterium
GATCCGCGAAGGCCTTCATCTTCATTGCCTCGCTTGGGGTTCGCCCGACTCGGATCTCTGCCCCTTCGTGTTGGTGCACGGCCTGGCCTCGAATGCCCGGCTCTGGGACGGCGTGGCCCGCGAACTAGCCGACCTCGGTCATTACGTGATCGCAGTGGATCAACGTGGCCACGGCCACAGCGGCAAACCCGACGACGGGTTCGACATGGAGACGGTTGCCCACGATCTTGCACTGCTCATCGATGTACTCGAACTCGATCGACCCGTGGTGGTAGGTCAGTCCTGGGGTGCCAACGTGGTGGTGGAACTCGGTGCACGCCACCCACAACTGGTGCGTGGCGTGTGCGCTGTCGACGGCGGCACCATCAGTCTGAAAAAGCACTATCCCGATTGGAACGACTGCGCCGAGGCCCTGCGACCGCCGCATCTTGTGGGCATGCCCGCCAAGCGCATGGAGGCATTCATTCGCTCGGCACATCCCGACTGGCCCGAAGACGGCATTCAAGGTGCACTTGCCTGCATGGAAGTGCGCGACGACGGCACCATCGCCCCGTGGCTCACGCTTGAGCGACACATGAAGGTCTTGCGTGGCCTGTGGGAACACGATCCTTTTCGTCTCTTTCCACACTTGCAGGTTCCCGTGATGTTCATGCCGGCACTCAACAACCACAACGCCGGCTGGGCCGCTGACAAGAAAGAAGCGGTCGAACGTGCCGTTCGCGACGCGCCACGTTCACACGTCGTGTGGTTCGAAGGAGCCGACCACGATCTTCACGCGCAGCACCCACTGCGCGTGGCAAACGAACTTCATCAAGCAACGTACAACGGATTCTTTTCATGACTTCATCATCACTCCCCCGTGTCCTCACCATCATGGGCTCGGGCGAAACCGCCCCCACCATGGTCAAAACCCACCGCGAGTTGATCGGTCGGCTCGACTCGCCGAAACCCGTGCTGCTCGACACCCCCTACGGCTTCCAGGAGAATGCTCCCGAACTTGCCTCCCGCGCCGTCGAGTACTTCAACGTCAGTATCAACACCACCATCACCCCCGCCGGTTTGGTACGCATGGTTGGGGCCGACACCATCGAACTGCAACACGGACTCAATCTCTTGGCCGACGCCAACTACGTGTTTGCCGGCCCGGGCTCGCCGACCTATGCCTTGCGCCAGTGGAAGGGAACACCCGTCCCCGAATCTCTGCACGAAAAACTTCGTGCCGGTGGCATCGTCACTTTTGCATCTGCTGCGGCGCTCACCATCGGCACCCGCACGGTTCCCGTGTACGAGATCTACAAGTGCGGCGAAGACCCGTACTGGCTCGAGGGACTCAACTTGCTGGGCGATCTGGGAATACCCGCCGTGGTGATTCCCCACTACAACAACGCCGAGGGCGGCCACCACGACACGCGGTTCTGCTATCTCGGCGAGAAACGCCTTCAGTTTTTGGAAAAGCAACTCGAAGGAGCTGAGTACGTCCTCGGCATCGATGAACACACCGGAATCGTCATCGATTTTGATGCGGGCCATGCCATGGTCGTGGGCAACGGAGTGGTCACATTGCGTGTCGACGGCGAGTCACGCACGTACCCCACCGGCGAAGTATTGAGCCTTGCCGCTCTGCAAGACCCGCGTGCGGGCCATGGCGCGGCGACCAAAGCTGAATCCGCTTCCGCACCAACTGCCACACCATCTTCCGAACCAACTGTCGCACCCAATTCCACGCCGACATCGTTGCGTTCTTCGGCCGAAATGCACAAGACCACCTTCGACGATGCAATGGATTCGGGCGATGCCATTGCCGCCACGCGCGCCGTGCTCAATCTCGAAGCCGACATCAAGATCTGGTCGGCCGACACACTCACCGGCACCGACAGCGACTTTGCTCGCGACACGCTGCGCGGCATGATCCTGAAACTCGGCGAAGCGGCCACGTCGGGCCTGGCCGACCCACGCGAGGCCGTGGCGCCGTACGTCGAAGCGATTCTGGAGATTCGCAAGATCGTTCGCGCCGAAAAGCGCTACGACCTGTCCGACATCATTCGTGATGCGCTCGCCTCGGCCAAAGTGGAGGTCCGTGACACACCCGATGGTGTGGAGTGGGTCCTACAGATGCCCTAGGGCCGCCACGCGACGACGACCCCGAACACCGAGACCGAAGTACACGGTGGTGAATCCAGCGGCACCGACCAAGATGATCATTGCGCTGGCTGACGTATCGGTGTGATACGCGAGGTTCATGCCCACGAACGCGGCGGAGGCGCCGATCACGGGAGACATCCACAGCATCCGCGCGAAGCGATTGGTGAGCATGCGAGCCGTGGCCGCGGGAATCACCAGCAATGCAGAAATCAACAGAGTACCGATCACCCGCATGGTGACCAGAATGGTGAGCGACAGCATCACCATCAATGCGGCTTCCATCACGGAAACCCGGACACCGGTCACCTGGGCCACATCGGGGTCGAAGGTGGAGAAAAGAAATCGCCGGTAACCCACCACGATCACGCCGGTTGCAAGGATGCCCACCACTGCTACGGCAATGATGTCGGCGGTCTTGACACCGAGAACACTGCCGAATAGCACGGCTTCGATGCTGCGTTGCGCCTGTCCGTACCGATTGAGCAACGCCAAACCAAGTGCGAACGACGCCGTGGTGACGACACCGATCGCCGCATCGGCACCGATGATGCGGCGACGAGCGATGCGTCCGATCAGGACTCCCGACACGATGCCCCAGATTCCCGCGCCGATGAAATAGTTGAAGCCCATCACTGCAGATGCAGCGGCGCCACCGAACACCGCGTGCGACAAGCCGTGCCCGATGTACGACATGCCGCGCAACACCACGAACACTCCGAGCAAGCCCGACAAGGCCCCGGCCACCACTGCGACAAGGACGCCGTTGCGGAAGAACTCGAATCCGTACGGTTCGGCGAGATCTAGGGCCCACACGAAAATCAGCCCGCCTTG
>JBILKS010000243.1:0-2968 GCA_044376595.1 Ilumatobacteraceae bacterium
ACAGCGCGATTCCGGTAGTCATTGTTCCCACGCAAAAGTGAGGGCAGGAACAATCCTCACATGGTCACCGTCTTCGAACGAGCGACGCGATCGAATTGAGGCGCGGCGCCCCACGTCGTTGCGGACTGCTCGGTACATGGGCACGAACTGAGCAGCGCCACCATCTGGTGTTTCGGCGAGAATCTCACGAACCCCGCGTGTGGTTGCGAAGTAGAGCATTCCGGCCGGTCCGTTCTCCATCAGACACAGTGCGACTTCGAAGGTTCCGTTGTCGTCGCTGCCTTCCATGACTTCCCCGACAGCCACGGCCCACGGCCCCGACAAGGCAACCCGCATCTCGGTGTGCAGTTCGTCATGGGAATCGCCACCAACGACGGCGCTTCTCCAACGCACCAACTCGCTGGCGGTTGTCGGCGTGCCCTGTTTGGCTGCCACCAACATCGGCAACCTCTCGAGTCCCGTCAACACGCCCTCCGTGCGCACCATCTGACTCTCGCCCAATCGTGGAAAGAGGCCTTCCGACCGCAAAGCCCCGACCCACGACCCGAGCGCGGCGACATCACGGCAACGCTCAAGTGACACGTACCGCCCGTCGTGATCGAGGTGTCGTGATGCGCAGGCTGCGAGCGCACTTGACCCACGAGCAAGCTCTACTGGCAATGCGTTGATCGCTGACATCGAAGACACATCGACTCGGCACGGATCCATTTCTGCCCACACGGCGGCCGACAGGACCATGTCGAACACGCGTCCAAGATCAACCTCTTGGATGTCGCTCTTCACAAAGGTGACGTTGGTCAAGCCGAGATGAGCGGCAAGATTTCGCGCCGCCTCGAGACTGGCCGCGCTGCGATCCACTCCGACAACGGTCTTGTGTGGCCACAACCACGCCAGGAAACAACTGACGACACCACCACCACATCCGAGTTCCAGCACATCACCAGGCGGAAATGCCGCATCGGTCAGGTTCACGAGCCATGGAAAGGTGTGGGGTGCAAGCGCATCGACGGTAAGCCGAAGGCGGGAAATACTGCCGAACAACACACTGGCATCGTCGTTGTGAATCTGCCCCATTTGCCGACGACGGAGAACTTCTTCCACCTCACGAGCCAGTTGCGCATCGCTTGCCTCTTCGAGAGACGACCAGAACTCCATTGCACCCACATGACGCTCGATGCCCGCAGCCAAAAAGAATTCCTCTACCTGTTCTTTGGCCACCGATTCAGGTTACGGAGTTCCCCAAAAATATGCCGAGAGCATGACAAATTCGCCCGTACCTGCCACCTAGAATTTGGGCGGTGAATACCAAGAAAGCAGCGGAAACCGGGGACAAGGTCGATGGTCGCCATCTGCGCGTAGAGCGTGGGAAGGCAGCCGTGATGAAGGCCATCGTCTCTCTGTTTGCCGAAGGCAAGCACAGCCCTTCGATCGCCGAAGCTGCCCAACGTGCGGGCGTTTCCGAACGCTCACTGTTCCGTTACTTTTCGTCGACCGATGACCTCATTGCCGAGACCGTGGCGTATTTCTATCCACAAGTTGAGCACTACTTCACCGCTCAACCGCCCGTCGCCCCGCTCGATGTTCGCCTGTTCGAGTTGGCCGTACTTCGACTCGATTTCTGCGCCAACCACAGCACCGTTGCCGCCACCGTCGAAATCTTGGCCCACAAATCCCCTGCTGCCGCCGCCGCGCGTTACGGGCGCGCGCTGATCCTGACGGATCAACTGAAGAACTGGCTGGGCGACACCGTCACGACATTGCCCGAGGAGAAGTTGTGCCTGCTTGCCGTGCTCTACGACTTCCCCACCATGATGAACATGCACAAGCTGGTTGGATCCAAGGCCGCAAAAGTCATGGCCGACGCCGCAATGGCCATCATCAACGACAAGTAGTTGGCTGAATCTGGCCTTCTCAACCCGAACCTTCTAGACAAGGCGTCGGAACCACCGCAGCGATACAACCGCCCCGGCGAAGAGGACCAACACCGACCCAAGTGCGAAGAGGTCGCCGAACTCGTTCACCACTTCGTTGCGAACAACAGCTTCTCCCAGTGAGTCGTAGATACGATCCAGGGCATCGGCTGTGGTGGCCGTGTAGGCCTCGCCACGAGCAATGTCGGCGATGTTCTGAAGTGCTTGTTCGTCGGGAGGAACCGGCACGGTTTGACCATCCGGCGTGACCACGGTTCCCTGTGCGGTACCGAATGCAATGGTGTCGATGACGATGCTGTCCGACTGGGCCGCAGCGGCAGCCTCGGAATCGGGCCGACCCGACGTGGTGGTGCCGTCGGAGAGAAGGATGATCGTGCCGCCTTGCTCGACGTCACCATCGCCACTGCCGCCAGCGGACACCGATGCCGAGGCGATGGTGTCAATGGAAGCAAAAATCGCCTCGCCGATGGCAGTTCCGGTGCCGGGCTCGAGACCGGAGATCACACGGGTGATTGCCTCGCGATTGTCGGTTGCGGAAATGATCTGCCGCGCAACGCTGTCGAAAGCGACGACTCCGATCAAGGTGTTGTCGGGCGCATTCTCCACGAAACGAATGGCGGCATCCTTGGCCACTTCGATTCGCGACGGAGCCACGTCGATCGCACTCATCGACAGCGACACGTCGATGGCCAACACCACCACGGCCTGACTCGATTCGTCGATTTCGTCGACCGCCGGCCGAGCGGCGCCGATGATTCCGAGACAGAGCGCGATGACCACCAGAACAGGCGGGGTTGAACGCTTCCAACGGTTTGGCTTGGCCACCAACCCCTGCAACATGGCGACGGAACTGAACGTCACCGCCGCCTTCGAGCGACGATTCCCCCACACCACCAGCAAAACCACCAGGAACAGCGGCAACACCAACAGTGCCAGGCGCCACGGAGACAGGAACGACAAGGCGATCATCGGCCTGCTCCGGCCGCAAGACGACGCTTGCGTGTGCGCAAGAACCCGGCGAGTACTTCCACCCAGTC